>DASZXM010000231.1:0-3403 GCA_035546415.1 Pseudonocardiaceae bacterium | reverse complement strand
GGCCTCGACTACCCTGGTCTTTCGTGCCCGCCACCCCGTCCGCCGTTCCCGTCCGGTCCCGCGTGCCCGCGTGGGCGCTGGTGGGGGCCGGTGTGCTGGGCGTCGCACTCGTGGTCGTGTTCGCGGTCACCAGCGGCACGGCTCCCTACCTCGACCTGGGCAACAGCGATCCGGGTGCGCTGGTGCGCGTGGGCACGCCGGTGCTGCGGTTCGTCGTCGACGTGGCGGCCACGCTGTGCACCGGTTCGCTGGTGTTCGCGGCGGGTTTCACCGAATCCCGCGCGGGCGGCAGGCTCTCGCCCGGCGGGTACGCGTCGGTGCGCGCGGCCGGGTGGTGGGCGTTGCTGTGGCTGGTCGCGACGCTGGCCCTGGTGCCTTTCGACGTCGCCGACCAGAGCGGTGAACCGCTGGGCGACGCGCTGCCCCACCTGTTCGGGCTGATGTCGGCGTTGGAGGAGCCGCGGGCCTGGCTGGTCACCACAGCTGTGGTGCTCGTGATCGCCGTCGGCGCCCGGGCCGCCCTGCGCTGGGCGACCACCGTGGCCCTGTCGGTGCTGTCGGTGTTCGCGCTGCTGCCGTCGCTGGTGACCGGTCACGCGTCGTCGGACGCGGGCCACGACATCGCCGACACCGCACTGCTGGTCCACGTGCCGGCCGCCGTGCTGTGGCTGGGGGTACTGGTCGCGTTCGTCACGCACGTCGCCCGCACCGACACCACAGCTGTGGTGCTCAACGCCCGCTACCACCGGCTGGCCACGGGCTGCTGGCTGGTGCTGGCGGTCAGCGGACTGGTCGACGCGATGATCCTGGTGCCCGCCGACGAACTGCTGAGCACCGGGTACGGCCGTCTCACGCTCGCCGAGATCGCGGCCACCGCGGTCCTCGGTGTCGTCGGCATCGGGCTGCGGCGGCGGGCGCTGACCGGGCTGACCGGATCGGTCGCCGCCATCGGCAGGCTCGTCGGCGCCGAGGCGGTGCTGCTGGTCGGTGGGTTCGCGTTGGCCGTCGGGCAGACCCACCTGCCGCCGCCGGCGTTCCTGGGACGCCCGGTCACCGCGCAGGAGACGCTGCTGGGCTACGACCTGGCCGGCGCGCCCACCGTCGCGCGGCTGGCCGGTGACTGGCGGATCGACGTGCTGTTCGGTCCGCTGGCCGTGCTGCTGGCGGCCGGCTACCTCCTCGCGGTGCGGCGGGTCGGCGCGTGGCCGGTGGGCCGGACGGTCAGCTGGCTGGCCGGATGCGCGGTGATGCTGGTCGCGACGTCCTCGGGGATCGGGCGGTACGCGCCGGCGATGTTCAGCGTCCACATGGCCAGCCACATGCTGCTGTCCATGCTGGTCCCGCTGCTGCTGGTGCTCGGCGCGCCGCTGACGCTGCTGAACGCCGCAACCGACGCGGCGCGGCTGCGGCTGCTGTTTCGCACGCCGGTGGTGCGCGCGCTGACCCACCCGGTGGTGGCTCTCGTGCTGTTCGCCGGGTCGCCGTTCCTGCTGTACTTCACGGCTCTGTTCGACGCGGCTGTGCGCTTCCACTGGGCGCACACGGCGATCGCGGTCTACTTCTTCGTCACCGGCGTGCTGTTCGCGTGGGTCGTGGTGGGTGTCGACCCGACGCCGCGGCGGCTGCCCAACCTGGCCCGGCTGGGCATGTTGCTGGCCGCGATGCCCAGTGACACGGTGTTCGCGGCCGTGCTGATGACCAGCCACACGGTGGTGGGCAACGGCCCGGCGGGGGACAACTTCTACCGGTCGCTGGCGCTGCCGTGGGTGCACGACCTGCTGGCCGACCAGCGCGTGGGCGGGATCGTCGCGCTGGTCGTGACCGAGGTGACCCTGTTGGCGGCGGTGGTGGTGCTGTTGCTGCGGTGGTCGGCGGTGGAGCACGCGGCGGACTCGGCCGCCGAGCGGGCCATGCTGGAGCGGTTCCACCAGCGGGTGGGCATTCGCTGACGCCGCCGTGGTGGCTCAGGCCGGGCCGTGCGCCTGCTGGGCGTGCCTGGGCAGCAGGCCCACCAGCAGCAGCGTCAGCACGTTCAGGCCGGCCGTGACGGCCAGGACCAGTTCGGCGGCGGTGAGGTAGGACTGGGTGGACGCGTGCCCGGCCCGGGCGAAGAACACCGTGCCCAGGGCGGCCACGCCGATCGCGCCGGCGAACTGTTGGACGGCGTTGAGCATGCCCGCGCCGGTGCCGACCTCCTCGGCGGTGGCGTCGCCGAGGATGAAGTCGACCAGCGGGACGAACACCAGCCCGGAGCCGAAGCCGGTGCACAGCAGCGCGGGTGCCAGCCGCCACCCGGTGCTGTCGGCGCCCCAGTGGGAGATCGACCACCACAGGCCCAGCAGTCCGACGACGGCGATCGACAGGCCCAGGTGCAGGCTGGCGCGGCCGAGTTTCTGGGCGAGTACGGCGCCGGCGAGCAGGACGGCGAGGGCCGTGCCCAGGGCCCAGGGGATCAGGGTGAAGCCGGTGGCCAGCGGCGTCCAGTGCATGCCCAGTTGCAGCAGCAGGTTGATGACCAGGACGAACGCGCCGAGTGCCGCGTTGAACCCGGCGACGATCGCCAGGCCGACGACGAAGCTGCGCTTGCGAAACAGCGACGGCGCGATGACGGGGTGGCTGCTGCGCCGTTCGGAGACGACGAACAGGCCGAGCAGCACGACGGCGGTGGCCATCATGGCGTAGGTCCAGGCGGGCCAGCCCAGGTCGCGGCCCTGGATGAGCGGGATGATCAGCAGGGCGGATGCGGCGGTGAGCAGGCCGACGCCGGTCAGGTCGATGCGGGCCGTGCGGTCCTCGCCGCCGTGGTGGGGCAGGACGCGCCAGGCGAGCAGTCCGGCCAGGATGCCGAACGGGACGTTGATCAGGAAGATGGACCGCCACTGGCTGTCGAACAGGTCCAGGTGCAGCAGCCAGCCGGCCAGGATGGGGCCGGCGACGGTGGCCACGCCCATCAGCGGGCCGATCGGGATCAGTGCCCGGCGTAGGTGTTGGGGTGGGAACACGACCTTCACCAGGGCCATGCCCTGCGGGATCATGACCGACCCGGACAGGCCCTGCAGCGTGCGGGCGACGATCAGGAAGGTGACGCCGGGGGCGAGTCCGCAGGCCAGTGACGCCAGGGTGAATCCGGTCATGCCGAGCAGGAACAGCCGTCGGCGGCCGAGCAGGTCGCCCAGCCGGCCGGAGGTGACCAGGCCGAGGGCGAAGGCCGCGGTGTAGGCGCTGAGCACCCACTGCACGGTGGTCTGCCCGCCGCCGAGGTCGGCGCGGATGGAGGGGCCGGCGAGGTTGGCGACGCTGGAGTCGATCAGGTCCATGACGTCGGCGAGAAACACGGCGGTCAGGACGAGCCACGCGGTGTGCGGTGGTGTGGTGGGGGGCGCCGATGATCGGCGCTGGTCAA
>DASZXM010000230.1:0-5558 GCA_035546415.1 Pseudonocardiaceae bacterium | reverse complement strand
AGTGGCTCACCGAGACCCGGGCCGCCCGGCTGGCCGCGGCAGGCAGTCGCCGCGATCAGCACACGTTCGCCGCGGTCCGGACCACGGCTGACATCGCCGCGACGCTGCGCTGTGCGACGGCGGACGCGCGGCTCAACCACTCCGTCACGAACACCCGGCCGCTGGTCCTGCCGGAGCGCGCGCTCCCGATCACGCCGTACCTGCTCGGTGTCTGGCTCGGCGGCGGGCACGGCGACGCCGCCCGGTTCACCACCGACGATCCCGAGATCCTCTGGTACCTGGAGGAGGACGGCTACCGCATCACCGCGGACGGCCCGCGCACGTATTCGATCCGGTTCCCCGAGCCACCGCCCGCGGCACACATCCCGAACGACTACCTGCGTGCGTCGGAACGCCAACGCCGCGATCTGCTCGCCGGCCTGCTCGACACCGATGGCACCGTCACGCCGAGCGGGTGGATCCGGGTCTCGGTCACCGACCGGCGCCTGGCGCGCGACATCTACGACCTGGTCGTCGGCCTGGGCTACCGGTGTTCGATGCCCACCGACCCGGGTGCCGCGCCGTCGACGGCCTTCACGCTGACGTTCCGCACCCACGACGACGTCTTCCGGCTGGAACGCAAACGGTTGGTGCACAAGGAGCGCACGGCGAGCGCGGCCCGCACGACCGACAGCCGGTTCATCGTCGACGTGCGGCCGGTGCCCAGCGTCCCGGTACGGTGCGTCGAAGTGTCCGCCGCCGACCATCTTTATTTGGCCGGCCGGTCCATGGTGCCGACCCACAACTCGACGCTGGGACTGGACTTCGCCCGGTCGTGTTCGGTGAAACACGGCATGACCAGCGTGATCTTCTCGCTGGAGATGAGCAAGACCGAGATCGTCATGCGCATGCTGTCGGCGGAGGCGAAGATCCGCCTGCAGGACATGCGCGGTGGCCGGATGAGCGACGACGACTGGACGCGCCTGGCCCGCCGGATGAGCGAGATCAGCGAGGCGCCGCTGTACATCGACGACTCGCCGAACCTGACGATGATGGAGATCCGGGCGAAGGCGCGGCGACTGAAGCAGCGCAACGACCTCAAACTGATCATCCTGGACTACCTGCAGCTGATGACGTCCGGCAAGCGAGTCGAGTCGCGGCAGCAGGAGGTCTCGGAGTTCTCCCGAAACCTGAAGCTGCTGGCCAAGGAACTCGAAGTGCCGGTGGTGGCGATCAGTCAGCTCAACCGTGGCCCCGAACAGCGGACCGACAAGCGCCCGCAACTGTCCGACCTGCGTGAGTCCGGCTCACTGGAGCAGGACGCGGACATGGTGGTGCTGCTGAACCGCCCGGACGCGTGGGAGCGCGACGACCCCCGGGCCGGCGAGGCCGACCTGATCATCGCCAAACACCGCGCCGGCCCGACGTCCACGATCACGGTGGCCCACCAACTGCACTACAGCCGCTTCAGCGACCTGGCACAGACCTGAGCGCCCGGACCTGAGCGACAGCGGGTAGCGCGTCAAAGATCACCGTGAAGTGTGGCGCCGTCGCCTTGAACCGTCCCGTGCCGCCGGGGCAGGCTCTGCATGGGTGGGCTGAGCTGCGGAAACGGGGAGGCGGCCGGGGTGGGTGCCGTGGCGGTGGAGAGCACCGACGCCGTGTGGGGCGAGCTGGTGGCCGAGGCGCCGCTCGGGATGTTGCTGCTGGACCGGGACGGGGTGGTGGTGGCCGGGAACCGGACGGCGACCGGCCTGTTGGGGGCGGACCTGATCGGGCGGGGGATGCCGACCGAGCGGTTCACACCCGACGGGGCCGGGGCTCCGCTGCCGTCAGCGGCCGACCTGGTCGGCCAGGTGCTGCGGATGGACAGCCAACTGGCGATGCCGGTGCTGGTGGACCGCGGGGAACTGTCGGACGTGCGGCTCTGGGTGACCTACTACCCGGTCTGTCACGGCGGGCGGCCGCGGGTCGTGGTGGTGTTGCGGCCGGTGCACTCGACCGTGGGGCACGTGCACGGGATGCTCGATCCGCTGACCGGCCTGCCGAACCGCGCACTGTTGCTGGACCGGTTGGACCAGGCGCTGGTGCGGGCGCGCACGCACGGGACGCTGGCGACGGTCGTCCTGCTGGACGTGTGCGGCATGGGACAGGTCAACAGTTCGTTCGGGTTCGCCCGGGGTGACGTGCTGCTCGGCGTGCTGGCCGGCCGGTTGCGGGCCGGACTGCCGGACGACTACACCGTTGCCCGGTACGGCGGGGACCGCTTCGCCGTGGTGGCCGAACACCCCAGTGGGACGGGCGCGCCGATCGCGGCGCGGGTGCGGGACGTGGTGCGGCGATCGGTACGGCTGGGTGGTCGCCGGCTCGGGCCGAACGCGCGGGTGCGGTGGGCGACCAGTGACGGTTCGACGCCGACACATTCGGTGATCGCCCAGTTGGAGTCCGTTCTGGACGGATAGCGAGGAGCCCGGGAAGGGCGCTCTTCCCGGGCTCCTCGTTGGAAAAACTGCTCAGCCGGCCGGCGGTTCGAAGTCGTCGTCCAGCACGGGCAGGTCGTACATCAGGGCCGTCGCCGGCTCCTGGACGGCGTCCATCGGATGGACGTGGCGGCCGCCGCCCGCGTTCTCCCGTTCACTGATCAGCCCGCGCAGCTGGGCCATCAGCTGTTGTGCCGGACCGGCCGGCACGTTCTGCGGAGCCACACCCGCGGTGGGCAGCGTCGGCACCCGGGGGGACACCGGGATGTTCGGGGTGAACAGCGACGGCGCGTCCTGGGTGCTCGGCAACCCGGAGGTGGGCAGCCCGGAGGTGGGCAGGTCGGGGCCGGACACGTGCGGGGTGGGCAGCGTCGGCACCGACGGGGTGGTGAGGTGCGGCGTCGTCACCGGGAGCGACGGCGCCGCGGGCGCGTCCTGCAAGCCGGGCTTGCCGGGCAGCGCCGGCATGGCGGGCAGGGTCGGCACCGGCGGCAGGTCCGGCAACGCCAGACCGGCGGGGGCCGACTGGGTCGACGGAACCGACGGCACATGCACACCCGGCAACTCCGGCAGTGCCGGCAAGCCCGGGACCTGCGGTAGAGCCGGGGCCGACTGGGGCGACGGGGTGCCCGGCAGGCCGGGTGCCGACGGGAGCGACGGGACGTGCGCGTTGGTCAGCGTCGGGAGGTTCGCCGACGCCACCGGCGGCCCGCCGGGCGTGCCGGGGAGCGCCCCGCCGACCGGCAGTTCACCGGCCACCGGCTGGTACCGCTGGAACGGCATCGTCCTCGGCATGGTCGTCGGCATGGTCGTCGGCATCGACTGCGGCATCGACTGCGGCATGGTCCTCGGCATCGACTGCGGGCCGGGCCGGTCGGACCGGGGGATGGCCGGCAGCTGCTGGGTGAGGTCCATGCCGTCGGTGATGGCGGGGAACACCTGCGTCTCCGGCAGCCCGTCGTGGATCACCGGCAGCACCTGGGTGTGCTGCATGTCCAGCAGCCCCAGGGGACCGCGCATGCCGGGCACGGTGAACAGGTCCGCGATGCCGGGGACCTGGTTGGCGCCGAGCAGCCGGTCCACCTGCTCGGACGGGCCGAACTGCTGGGCGTCGTCGAACGCGCCGACCGGCATGTCCAGTCGGGGGGCGGTGTCGCCGTCGCTGATGGTCGTGGTGTGGTGGCCCGTTTCGATGGCGTCCCCGAGGACGTCGACGGGCACGCGGAACACCGTCGCGTTCACGCCGAACGGCGCGACGACGGGGATGCCGTCGGCGAATCCGCCGCCTGCCGTGTGCGAGGCGCCGCCGGAGACGGCGCTGGTGGTGCTGTCCGCGAAGGCCCGCTGGTTGGACAGCGCGACGACGCCGTCGGCAGGGGCCTGGGTGACGTCGGTGACCGGCACGTTGATCAGGTCACCGGACAGTGCACCCCATTCGCCAGAGGTCCACACGTCGCCGCCGGAGTCGGTGGTCGTGGTGTTGAACCCGTTGGCCGTCGAGTTGCCGGCGCCCGCCACCCCGGAAGCGAGCGTCTGCTCGACCTGGGTGACCTGGGCGGTGACGACGTTGCCCGCGAGCGAGCCGTGGTCCCCGTTCGTCATCGTGTTCGCGCCGGCCGTCGTATGCGTGTCGTTGAGCGAATCGGCCTCCTCGTTGCCGGGTGACGCGACGGCCACTCCGAATGCCTGGACCGGTCCGGCGTCGGGCACGGTGACCACGTTGCCGGCGACGGTGCCGTCGCTGCCGTTCGCGTGGACCGTGCCGCCGGAACCGGCTGTGGTGTCGTTGCTGCCGGTCGCCGTGCCGTTGCCGACAATCGACGCGCCGTCGTCGAAGACCTGCGCGGGGACCGCCGTGGGCAGTTGGGCGACGTTGCCCGACGCGGTGCCGTGGCGGCCGGTCGCCGTGGGGTCGCCGCCCGCGCGGGCCGTGGTGGTGTTGTTCGCGACGCTGCTGGTGTTCGCGACCCCGCCCACGGCGTCGCCGAAGACCTGGGCGGGCAGTGCGGTGGGTGTGGACACGACGTTGCTGCTTGCGGTGCCGTTGTCGTCCTTCGCGTTGGGGTTGCCGCCCGCGCGGACGACCTTCTCCTCGTCGGGCACGGTGCCCTGCGCCGTGCCGGCGAGCGAGCCCGCCTCGCCGTAGCCCTCCACGGGTGCGGCGACCGGGACCTGCGCGATGTTGCCGGAACCGGTGGCGCCGGTGCCGGTGGTGCCGCTGTAGCCGCCGGCCGTGGACCGCACGTCGTCGGCCGCCGTGCCGGCGGCGTTGCCGATCGCGGACGCGCCGTTGGCGTAGACGTCGTTGGCGCCGGCGACCGGCGTGGTGGCGTCGTTGCCGGACAGCGTGGAACGGTCGCCGAGGGTGAAACCGTTGCCCAGGGCCTGGGAGTTCTCGGTGTTGGCACCGCCCGCGTCGGCGTTGCCGACCGCGGCCACGCCGTTGTCGAACACCTCGGCCGGTTCGCTGACCGGGGCCGTGGCCAGGTTGCCGGACCCGGTCGACCCGGTGCCGTTGGTGTCGACGACGCCGCCCGCCGTGTCGGTGTTGGTGCTGGCGCACTGGGCGTCGGTGTTGCCGACCGCGCCGACCGCGTTGCAGGTCAGCTCGGCGGGGTTGGCCATCCCGGGCACGGCCGCGTTGCCGGACAGCGTCGACGGGTCGCCGTTGGTGGCGACGTAGCTGGGACCGCGCCACGTGGGCCGCGTGTTGTCGCCGGCCTGCGCGGTGTCGGTGTTCTGGCCCGCTGCGTCGGCGTTGCCGGCTCCGGACACGGCCTGGTCGGTGACCTCGACCGGCACGGCCAGCGGGACGGCACCGACGTTGCCCGAGCCGGTGCCGTCCGCACCGCTGGTGCCGATGGTGCCGCGGGAGCGGGCGGTGCCGCTGGTGTTCGACCGGGTGTGCGCCCGGCCGGCCGCGGCGACGGCGTTGCCGTCCACCTGCACCGGGGTGGCGCCCTGCTCGGCGAGCACGTTGCCGGACAGGGTGCGCCGGGCACCGCTGGTGGTGGTGTCGCCGCCGGTGACGGCCGACTGGTGTGCGTCGTTGACCGATGACGCGGTGCCGACGAGGCCGACCGCGTTGCCGGTGACCTG
>DASZXM010000229.1:0-10218 GCA_035546415.1 Pseudonocardiaceae bacterium | reverse complement strand
CCCGGCACGGCGCTGACGGCGTCGTACGCGTCGGCGACCATGAGGAACGCGAAGTTCGGCGCGCAGAAGTACGTCGGCAGCCGCAGCCGCACGGCGACGGCTCCGGCGGCCGACACCTCGCAGGACGCGACGAACCCCAGGTCGGTCAGGGGTTCGTCGAGTTCCGGGTCGCGCACGGTGGCCAGCGCGGCCCAGACCGCCGCGTGGGCGACGGTCCGGGCCGACTCCTGGGTCGACGTCATGACTCGACGCCGACCGGCTCGACCTCCGGGGCGTCGACGTCGGCCTCCGAAGGCACCTTGATGTCGTACAGCCGGGCCGCGTTGAGCCCGAGGATCTTCTTCTTCGCCGTCGTGGTGAGCTTGGCGTAGTCGGAGAACTCCTCGGCGTCGGGCATCTGCCAGTCGACGAAGCCCTCCACCTGCCACTTGGGTTCCCAGATGGCGTAGTCGCCGCCGAACACCAGCCGGTCCTCGCCGAGCCAGAACATCAGCTCGCCCATGACCTTCGCGAAGAACCGCGGCCGGGCGTGCATCAGCCCGCCGATCACCACGGACAGGCCCGCGTACACGTTGGGCTCCTGCGTGGCCATGAAGCAGAAGTCCTCGATCCGCGGCAGGCCCACGTGTTCCACGATGAAGTTCAGGTCCGGGAAGTTGGTCGCCACGTAGTCGACGTCGGACACGTCGAACGCGTCCTTGTCCAGCGGCCAGATCGTCGGGCCCTTGTGCACGTGGATGTTGCGCACCCCCAGTTCCTGGCACTTCTCCAGGTACCGGGCGGCCTGCGGGTCCTTCAGGCTCCAGCCGCGCGAGTCACCCTGCCACTCCGCGGTGTAGAGCTTGACGCCCTTGCTGCCCCAGCGCTTCACCCGCTCTTCCAGCCCGCGCAGGCCGTCGTCACCGTCGCGCGGGTCCCAGTTGGTGTTCACCAGGAACTTGCCCGGATGCCGCTCGGCCAGCGCACCGTTGACCTCGGTGGTGTTGAACCCGTTGCGGTACCACTGCCGCAGGTTCGTCGGCTGGAAGATCGCGATGTCCACGTGCCCGTCCTCGAACACGTCGCGCATCATCGTCTCTTCGGAGTACTTCTGGAACTTCTCGATGGGCCAGTGCGTCTCGGCCGGGCCGAGGCCCTGGTAGGCGTGGAAACACTCGATCCAGCCCTTGGCGTACTCCTCCTGGCCGGGTACCCAGTTCTCCGGGCTGGCGTCCCAGAAGTGGGTGTGACCGTCCACGACGAAGTACTTCTCGCCGTCCTTCTCGTACACGGGTGATCCTCCTTAGACCGTCGAAAGGGGACTACGAACGCGCGACGAGGTCGAAGTCGAGGTACTCGGCAGCGTCCTCCGGGTTGGCGAACATGATCGTGCGGTCGTCCTCGTGGATCATCCGCCCGTAGTGGGTCGACATGCTCTCCTCGAACTCGGCCGCGTTGAACCAGCCGTCCTCCTCGCCGGCCGCCTCGTCGATCTCCGAGTAGACGACGTCCATCCGGCCCTTGGCGTCGACGCGGATCATCGACGGCAGGTGGGTGATGGTGACGTTCGGCTTCGTGCCCATGACCTCGGCGACGATCACGCCGACCTGGTTGTTCATCAACGTGAAGCCGCACATGTTGGACGCGGTGTTGTCGGACTTGAACGGACTCTCCGCCGTCTTGAACGATGTCACTGGCCCAGCTCCTTCGGTGCTTGCAGTTCGAGGTCGGACAGGATGCCGAGGAAGCGGCTCTTCGCGCGGTCCAGGCCGTCCTCGAAGCGCGGCGGCTTCGCGTCCGGCTGCGACCACAGCGGCTGCAGCGTGCGGGCGGCGTGGATGCACCGCGGCACCCACGTCTGCAACCAGTGCTGCATGGTGGTGCGGTTGTGGTCGGCGAACTCCTTGTCCCGGACCAACAGTTGGAACATCGACCGGGTGTAGCGCAGGTCGCGCTCGGCGAAGTCGAACTCCTCGGCGCCGATCAGCGTCGGCGTGATGAAGTCCCCGTTGGACGGTGCGGCCTGCTGCACCAGGTTGCTCCGGAACAGCTCCCCGACCAGCGGTTCGAACACGACGTTCGCCGCGAACACGGCCTCGCACCAGTCCCACACGCCGGTCAGCTGCTCGGCCGTCTCCCGCACGCCCTGCCACGACGGGTCGTCGTTCCAGACCTCCAGGTGCGCGGTGCCGTCGAAGTCGGGCAGCTCCTCGCTCAGGGTCAGGTTGTAGAGGGCGAGGTCCTGCGCGGCCCGGATGCGGTGCATGCTGTTCACCGAGATGGCGTTGTTGTGCATGTTCGTGGGCGCCCTGCGGTTGGCGTTGGCGAACAGGTACAGCCCGAGACCGTGGTCCACGTGCATCCACGCGCCGACGTGCTGGGCCACGAAGTGCGTCCAGTTGCGGTTCCACTGTTCGAACGCCTTGGACTGGCGGGCCGCGTCGATGTTCTGGTTGAGCTGGCGGACCACGTTGGAGTTGTAGCGGTAGAGCGTCAGCTCCCATTCCTCGTTCGGGTCGCGGAACTCGTGCCAGCCGTGCGCCGGCCAGTCGTAGCCCTTCCCACCCGAACCCGGGAACCGCTTGGGCTCCGGCCGGTCCGAACCCCACGCCTTGAGCACGGTCCAGTCCAGCGGGTACCCACCGCGTCCGTCGGCGAAGCCGTACAGCCAACCCTGCGACAGGTAGTGCCTGGGGTCGGGCTGGACCTCGACGGTCACGTCCTCGTAGTGGCTCTGCTTGCGCTTCTGTGGCGTGAAGTAGTTGAAGCGGCGGGCGTCGGAGTCGGGGAAAACCTTCGCGCCGGCCTCCGCGTCGGTGAAGGCAGGCTTGGGCACACTGCGTTCTGTGGTTGTCATCGGTCCTCCGCTTCACCGGTGGTCGTGAACTTGTCGTAGAAGATTCGCTTGTCGGCGACACCCAGCACGGGCAGCAGCTCCACGGCCGCCTCGACCATCGGCGGCGGCCCGCACACGTAGGCGTCGGCCCCGGTGAGATCGGTCTCCGCGCGCCGCAGCACGTCGGTGATCAGACCGGTCTCGCCGTCCCACGGCTCGTCGTCCGGTTCGGACAGTGCGGGGACGAACCGCAGGTTGGGCAGTGCCTCGCCCAGTGCGGCCAGCTCCGCCTCGAAGCACAGGTCCCGCCGCCGCCGGGCGCCGTAGTAGAACGTCGTCCTGCGGTGGATGCCGCGTTCGGCCATCGACCGCAGCAGGGACAGGATCGGGGCCATGCCGGCCCCGCCGCCGACGAACACCAGGTCCGCGTCGGGGTTGTCGCGCAACGTGAAAACCCCGAACGGCCCGGTGATCTCCACCTGGTCGCCGACCGCGACCTCGGAGTCCAGGTAACCGGAGAAGAGGCCGTTCGGGTAGATCTTGATCACGAACTCCAGCAGGCCGTTGTCGCCGCTGGGTGTGTTGGCCATCGAGAACGACCGGGTTTCCGCGCTGCCCGGGATGGCGAAGTCCACGTACTGGCCGGGGAAGTACTTCAGGGTGGCCGGTTCGATCAGGCGGATGACGAGATGCCGCATGTCGTGCGTGACGTGGTCGTTGGCCACCACCTCCGCTCGGGCCTGCTGGATCGGCAGGCCCGAGCGGATCATCTCCTCGTCGTAGTTGAGCAGTTCGATCGTGAGGTCCTCGTACGCGTGCGCCCGGCACAGGAGGGTGTAGCCCTCCTCCTTCTCGTAGTCGGGCAACGCGAACGTGGAGTACCGGTCGTGCTCGACGTCGTCGCCGTCCAGGATGAACGACTTGCAGGAGGCGCACTGCCCCTCCTTGCAGCCGTGCATCAGCATGACGCCCTGTTCGGCGGCGGCGCGGAGAATCGTCTGGTCCTCGTCGACCTCGATCTCCACGCCGACCGGCTCGAACCGCACGTGGTGCTTCTCGCCCATGGCCTGGCTAGCTCTGTGCCGGAGCGGGGCGACCCGCCGGGCCCTGACGGTGGTAGTCGGCGGCGAAAGCGGCCCGCTGCTCGTCGGTCATCTCGTTGAGCAGCACGTTCGGGCTCTGCAGTGGCGGGCAGCGGCGCAGGTGGTCCAGCGTCCACATCTTCTTCGGGTCCAGGTCCAGATGTGGTTGCGCGACCAGCGTCCTGCCGTCGTCGCGGACGTAACCCATGTCGGACACGACGTCCGCCCAGTTCCACCCGTGGTACAGCGTCTCCCATTCGCGGGAGCCGATGAGCTTGCCCATGTTCGGCGTCTCGCGGCCCATGTACGTCGGGCGGAACGCGCTGGCGTCGGTCCAGTGGCACGGTTCACTGCAGTACGTGCGCCACTGCCCGTCGACCTTGTCCATCACCATGTCCTCGCGCACCAGGCACGGCACCATGCACGTCCAGCAGCGGTTCGGGTAGACGTAGTCGACGTCCTCCAGCGCGATCGGGTTGTGACCGTTGGGCTTGGACAGGCGGTTGTAGTTCTCCCACCACTTGCCGTACTTGTCGTACCAGCCCGGGTACTTGTACTCGAACCACTCGAAGTCCTCGTCGGTCATCGGGTCGATGCGCCAGTAGTTGGCCAGCCAGCCGGTGGCGAAGAACTGCGCGACCTCGTGCACGTAGCCCTTGTTCCAGATCTGGTTCCAGGCTTCCTCGATCAGGTCGTGCGGGATGACGAGGCCGTACTTCTCCAGCGGCACGAGGTAGCTGCGGTAGTAGTCGTCGTAGATCCAGCGGCGCCACATCTCCGCGTAGCTTTCCCGGTCCTTGCGGCGGTCCTTCGTGCCGTACTCGATGAACGTGCCGATCGCGGCGTCCACCACGCGGTGGTTGTTCCACCACGCGTACCGCAGGTCGCGTTCGAGCAGTTGGTGGTTGCTCTCGTCGGACAGCGCCATCAACAGGGTGGCGTAGCCGTTGCTGATGTGCCGGGACTCGTCGGACTGCACCGAGTGGAAGACGGTCGGCAGCAGGTAGTCGCCGTTCGCGGCGGCCTCGGCCGGCATGGCGACGAACAGCGTGTTGGTGAACGCCGTCTCCGCGACGATCGTCAGGTAGATGCTGGCGGCGGTGATCGCGTCACCGGTGATGAAGCCTTCGGCGAACTGTCGCCCGATCGTGCCGCAGTAGTCGTTCTGGAAGTTGCGCAGACTGCTGTTGAAGCCTGCCGGGTCGATGTAGTTGTTCATGTACAGGCGCTTGAGGTTCTGCTGGATCGTCGAGTGCCGAACCTCGTCGATCATCTGGATCGCCTGGCCGTTGTGCAGTTCCGGGTTGGGCACGGTGCGGAACAGCAGCGGCATCGCGCGCGCCGCCGAGATCTCCGGCAGCGGGATGATCGACAGGAACAGTTTCTGCCACTCCAGCCAGCGTTCCTGCACCTGGCGGAACATGTTGCCGCGGATCGCGCCGTCCTCGGCGCCGTAGACCCGGTGGTCCTTCTCCTCCTGCATCGGGAAGTAGGAGCGGAGCACCTGCTTGAGCGGGTCCTTCTTCTTCGCCTTCTGGAAGGTGTAGTCAGTGCCGTAGTGCGAAACCGGCTCGTGGTAGGCCGGTTCCCAGGAGAGTTCCTGGATCTTCTGGTGGGCTCGTGCCACACTCTGGCGGCTCATGATCACTCCTTATCCGCCGGTTCCGACGGTCCGTACCAGCGATTACAGCGCCGGCACGGATGCGTGCAGGTCTCAATATGAGACAGTTGATCTCCGGGTCAGGGTTGGTCGAGCATCGTGGCCCGCAGCTCGGCCAGCCGGTCACGGTTGGCTTCGGCCACCCGCGCGTCACCCTCGACCGTCGGCGTGATGCCCAGTGCCCGCAGCAGCGCGGCCGCGGGTTCACCCGGATGGCCGCCGGCGCCCAGAGTCGGATGGAAGCCTTGCGCCACGAGGTGGTGGAAGACGACGTTCACCACGGTCCAGGGGTTGTACGTCTCGGTTTCGGACATGCCGTATCCCTCCGACATGGCCATGACACCGCCGGCCGGGCGCCCCGGCTGTCTCAATTTGAGACACCGGTAGGCGTCCGTCCGGCCTAAGCTGTGTCCCAGGGCACATGGACTCACCCGCTGGCCTCGGCTCGGTCCGTGGGCCGGCGGTGGGAGGTGTAGGTGGACACTCGGCTCGCGCAACGTGGCACGAAGCGGGTCTCCCACGTGGTTCCCGACGGGCAGGGGCTGGCGCAGACCCGTCTGCGCTTCCTCACGTCGGAGTCGGTCGACCCGGACCAAGTGCGGGAGCCGATCCTGGCGTCCTGGTGGCGGTCGCGCCAGTTCCAGGTGCCCGCCGACCGGATCGACCTGCCCTACGTCGTCGACCAGGACCTGGACACGCCGCTCATCCAGGCCGCCGAACCGGTGTTGCAGCGGCTCGGCGACCAGTTGGACGGCCAGCCGATCAGCCTGATCCTCACCGACCCCACCGGGGTCGTGCTCACCCAGCGCACCGGCGACCCCGACCTGCACCGGCACCTGGAGAGCGTGGAACTGGTGCCCGGTTTCAGCTACGGCGAGCAGTTCGTCGGGACCAACGGCATCGGCACCGCCCTGGAGGTGGCCCGGCCGACGCACGTGTTCGGCCACGAGCACTACGCGGAGAACCTGGAGGACCTGGCGTGCGCGGGCGCGCCGATCCAGCATCCGATCTCCGGCAAGACGATCGGCGCCATCGACCTGACGTGCTGGCGGCGCGACGCCGGCCAGCTGCTCATCGCCCTGGCCAGGACGACGGCCGAGCAGATCCGCCAGTCGCTGCTCACCCACAGCAACATCCGCGAGCTGGCGCTGTTCCAGGCGTATCTGCGGACGTGCCGGCGGACCACCGGCATCGTGATGGCGTTCAACGACGACATCGTGATGATGAACGACCACGCACGGAAGCTGCTCGACCCGGCCGACCAGTCGGTGCTGCTGGGCCATGCCACCCAGTCACTGGCCGAGGGCCGGTCGACCCCGACGACGATCGCCCTGCCCACCGGCGGGCGGGTGCGGTTGCAGACCCGGAAGGTGACCGGCCAGCAGCGCGGCGACGTCGCGGGCGGCGTGGTGTGCGTGAAGCTGGTCGAGACCGACGACGGCCCGGACACGTCCACGTCGATGGTCCCGATGTTCCTCCCCGGCGTCGTCGGGTCGGCGCCGCTGTGGCTGCGCTGCTGCCACGACGTGGACGCCAGCTACTCGCGCGGCGAGTGGCTGGTGCTGGCGGGGGAGCGCGGCGTCGGCAAGCACACGCTGGCCCGGTGCGTGCACCAGCGCCGCAACCCGACCGGTCGCGTGCACACCTTGGACGTCTCGGAGAACTGGGTGTCGGACGTGCACCGCGAACTGGTCGACGACCCGGTGGACGCCCTGGTCATCCGGCATGTGGACCGCCTGTCGGCCGCGCAGCGGGACGCGCTGGTGGCGGTGCTGCGGCAGGTCCGGTCCCGGTCGTCGCAGCCGTGGGTCGCGGTGACACTGACGTCGGACGCGCAGACCGACCTGTCCGAACTGCTGGCGTTCTTCCCGCGGACGGTGCAGGTCCCGCCGCTGCGCCGGCACGTCGACGACATCAACGAGCTGGTCCCGTTGTTCCTCAACAAGATCCGCCACGGCGGCCAGTTGACGTGCTCACCGCCTGCCATGCACCTGCTGATGCGGGCCAACTGGCCGGGCAACGTGGCGCAGCTGCACCAGGTGCTGCGCGAGGTGACCCAGCACCGGCGGACCGGCGCGATCCAGTCCAGCGACCTGCCGGCGGAGTTCCGCTCGGTGGCCCGCCGGCCACTCAACCGCCTGGAGTCGATGGAACGCGACGCGATCGTGCACAGCCTGGAGGACGCCAGCGGCAACAAGGTGCGGGCCGCGCAGTTCCTGGGCATGTCCCGGGCCACGCTGTACCGCAAGATCCACGAGTACGGGATCGTCACGCCCGACCGGTGAGCGTGCGCCCCGGCACGCGGAAGGCCCGCGCTCGCCGCGCGGGCCTTCTGTCGCTTGCGATCTGTCGCGTGCGATCCGTTGCTCGCGATCCCTTCGTGGATCAGCCGACGATGCGTTTCGCCGCGTAGTAGTCGCGGCCGCCACCGGACACCGGGACCACCTCGACGGGGACGCCCGTCGTCGGGGCCTGGACGATGTCGCCGTCGCCCACGTACATCGCCACGTGGTGGATCGTCGCGGCCGAGCCGCCGTAGAACAGCAGGTCACCGACCTGCCACTGGCCGTACGCGACCGGCTTGCCGTACCCGTACTGGGCGCGGCTGGAGTGCGGCAGGCTGATGCCGCCCTTCGCGTACGCCCACATGACCAGCCCGGAGCAGTCGAACTGGGTCGGACCGGCGGCACCCCACACGTACTCGTCACCGCGACGGCTCAGCGCCGCCTGCAGGATGGTGTTCAGGACGCCGGGCGGGCCGAGGAACGTACCCATGTTGCCGCCGCCACCGGACAGCGTGTGCTTCTGCGCGGTGGTCAGCTTCGCCAACGCGGCTTTGACCGTGGTGATCTGCGCGTTGAGCGCCTTCCGCTGACCGGAGATGGTGGACACCAGCTTGGCGGCGGCCGCCGTGGCCGACTGGCTCTGCTGCTGTGCCGTCGTCGCGCTGCGCTGCGCGGCCTGCGCCCTGGCGACGGCGCCGGACAGGCTCTTGAGTGCCGCGTCGTTCTCACCGGCCACCTCGTTGAGCAGGGTCGCCCGGTTGAGGAAGTCCTGGGCGGACGTGCCGGTGAGCAGCGCGGACAGCTGGCTGAGCCGGGCTCCGTCGAAGGACGCCTCGGCGAACTGGTCGACCTGGCCCTGGAACTTGCCCTCGGTCGCCTCGGCCTGCGTCTCGGCCTTCTTGGCCGCCGCGAGCCGCGTGTTCGCCGTGGCCAGCTGGGCCTGCTTGTTCTTCAGGTCGTTCTGCGCGGCCAACAGGTTCTCGTCCAGCGTCTCGGCCTGCGCCGTCAGCTTCTTGTACTGCGCCAACGCATCGGAGCTGTTGGTCGGTGGCGAAGCCGGAGCCGCGGATGCCGACATCGGAACCACCACACCGGCGACCGCCGATGCTGTCGCAGCGATCAGGACTCCGCTTCGTAACCGTTTCCATCTCTGCGACGCCACGTCGCGCAAGCCTCCTTCGTCGTGGGCGTTCCCCCGACAGCAGCTGCGGACGCTACGGCACTCGAACGGGCGATGTCCACTACTAGCTTTCGCACCAGAGAGTGAGTAAGGTTACCTTTTCGTAATCAAAGATCACTCTGATAGACCATTGGCGGTCTCGAACGCCAGGTCCCGCATCACGCAGCGCAGGGCCCACCGGACCCACCGTGCCACAGCTGGTGTGATTTCGGTATGAGCCAGTCATTGACATTCACCGAAGTGCTGTGTCACGTCAGGGACGGCCACGCCGACTGCTGCCGCGCCCACGCCAACACGACATCCGCCGACGCGCCCAGCGCGCCGCGCGCGTGCAGGTCGCGGACGCGCCGCACCGGTGTCACCCCGGTCGGCCAGTGCCCCAGTGACCTGCGGTAGCACTCCACGGCCTCGTCCGCGTGCCCCAACTCCTCGTGGCACTGCCCGGCGCGCGACCACGACAGGCTGCCGTGCGGGAACTCCAGGTGCGCGGCCCGCTGGTAGGCGTCCAGCGCGCCGGTCACGTCACCGACCCGGTGCCGCAGCTCACCGGCGGTCAGCCACGTCGTCGGGTCGATCGGGTCGATCTCGACGGCCAGCTTCTCCACCAGTTGCAAGGCGACGTCGTCGTGGCCCAGGCGTGAGTGTGTGCGGACGGCCGTCCCCACGGCCTGGAAGTAGTTGTCCGCGGCGATGATCCGGGTGTGCTCGTCGTCGCCCACCAGGTCACCCGCGACGCCCAGCCACCGGTCCATGTCGGACGCCACCAGGTCGTGGTCCCCGGTGAGGCGGCCGAGGGCACTCACCGCGCGGTACCACCTGCTGGTCATCAGCGCCCCGCTGAAGTCGTCCACATCGGCCAGCGCGACGTACTCGGCCAGCGCCTTCGCACCCTTGTCCCGCCAGTAGCCGACGACGTCCGCCTTGTTCCGCCGCGCCGCGTTCACCGACCCGTGGACGGTGACGAGCACCTTCATCCGGGCATACCGGGCGTCACTGCCGAGCTGGTCGTCCAACGCGCGGTACCACGGGTCGAGGTCGACGTCCTGACCCGTCGTGTGCACGAACTCGGCGAACAACCAGCTGAACAGTGCATACGCCGACTCCGGGTCGGTGACCGGCGAGTCGGGCCCCGGCACCACCCGCTTGGCCTGCTCGTGGAACCCCAACGCGGCCAGCAACCGGCTGGTCAACGCCCG
>DASZXM010000228.1:0-1969 GCA_035546415.1 Pseudonocardiaceae bacterium | reverse complement strand
CGCACGCGCTGCAACAGGTACAGCCCCTCGCTGGTGCGCGGCAGGATCGCCGGGTCGGGGTCGCCGGGCAGCCACACCTCCTCAAGGCGCTTGGCCAGGCCGATCACCGCGACGTCGGTGATGCCCAGTTCGCCGAGCACGTCGGAGGCCGCCTCGACCTGTGGTTGGCCGCCGTCCACGACGTACAGGTTGGGTGGGTAGGCGAACTTCCGCGGCCGGCCGGTGGTCGGGTCGATGCCGCCGCGCTCACCCTCCTCGTGGTGGGTCTCCTGCTGGTAGCGGGCGAAGCGGCGCCGGGTCACCTCGGCGATGGAGCCGACGTCACCGCCTTCGGCGCCCTCCCGAATGGCGAACCGGCGGTACTCGGACTTGCGCGCGATGCCGTCCTCGAACACCACCAGGGACGCGACGACGTCGCTGCCCTGCACGTGGCTGACGTCGACGCACTCGATGCGCAGCGGCGCCGTCTCCAGGCCCAGCGCGTCCTGCAACTCCTGCAGCGCCGCCGAACGGGCCGTGAGGTCGCCGGCGCGGCGCAGCTTGTGCTGGGCGAACGCCTCGGCCGCGTTGCGGGCCACCGTCTCCAGCAGCGCCCGCTTGTCACCGCGCTGCGGCACCCGCAGGTGCACCTTCGACCCGCGCAGCGCGGACAGCCAGTCGGCCAGCGCGTCGGCGTCGTCGGGCAGTTCGGGGACGAGCACCTCGCGCGGCACCGGGCTGCCGCCCGCGTCGGCCTGTTCGGCCAGCGCGGCCTGTTCGCCGTAGAACTGGCTGACGAACTGGGACACCAGCCACGCCTCGCCGGCCTCCTCGCCCGCATCGGCGACCCGGTCGATCACCCAGCCGCGCTGGCCGCGCACCCGGCCGCCGCGCACGTGGAACACCTGCACGGCCGCTTCCAGTTCGTCGTGCGCGAACGCGACGACGTCCGCGTCGGTGCCGTCGCCGATCACGACGGCCTGCTTCTCCAGCGCCCGGCGCAGCGCGCCGACGTTGTCGCGCAGCCGCGCGGCCCGCTCGAACTCCAGTTCGTCGGACGCCTGGTGCATCTCCCGTTCCAGGCGCTTGATCAGCACGTCCGTCTTGCCGGCCAGGAAGTCGCAGAAGTCCAGCACGATGTCGCGGTGCTCGTCCTCGGTGACCCTGCCCACACACGGCGCCGAGCACTTGTCGATGTAGCCGAGCAGGCACGGCCTGCCGATCTGGCCGTGCCTGCGGAACACGCCCGCCGAGCACGTGCGCGCCGGGAACACCCGCAGCAGCAGGTCGAGCGTCTCGCGGATGGCCCACGCGTGCGCGTACGGGCCGAAGTAGCGCACGCCCTTGCGGCGCGGCCCTCGGTACACGTGCAGGCGCGGGAACGACTCGTGCAACGTCACGGCCAGTACCGGGTAGGACTTGTCGTCTCGGTAGCGGACGTTGAACCGGGGGTCGAACTCCTTGATCCAGTTGTACTCCAACTGGAGCGCCTCGACCTCGGTGGTCACCACCGTCCACTCCACGGCGGCGGCCGTCGTGACCATCTGGCGGGTGCGCGGATGCAGTCCCGCGAGGTCGGCGAAGTACGAGTTCAGGCGGCTGCGCAGGCTCTTCGCCTTGCCGACGTAGATCACCCGCCGGTCCGCGTCCCGGAACTTGTACACACCGGGAGCCTCGGGAATGGTGCCTGGCGCTGGACGATAGGTCGACGGGTCGGCCACCGGTCAAGCCTACGACCCTGGTCCGACACGCTCAGCGACGGCCGGTTGACGGTATGGACCGCAGGGCTGACCGGGCGGCCGGCGGGTGGCAGTCTGACCGGATGGACGTACCGTCGTTGATCGACGCGCTGCGCGTCGAAGGGCAGTTGCTGGGCGACGCGGCCGCACGGGCGGAGCTCACCGACCCGGTGCCGACGTGCCCCGGGTGGGCCGTGCGGGACCTGCTGCTGCACGTCGGCGGAATCCACCGGTGGGCGGCGACCGAGGTC
>DASZXM010000227.1:0-5455 GCA_035546415.1 Pseudonocardiaceae bacterium | reverse complement strand
CGCCGTACGCGGTCATTCCGATGCCCAACTCGCGCAGCGTGGGCCGGACGTCCGCTTCCACCGCGCGGGACAGCAGCGAGTACTCGATCTGCAGGTCGGCGACCGGGTGCACGGCATGCGCCCGGCGGACCGTTGCCGCGTCGACCTCCGAAAGACCCAGATGCCGCACGTATCCGGCGTCGATCATCTCCTTGATCGCGCCCACCGTCTCCTCGATCGGCACCGCCGGATCCAACCGTGCCGGACGGTAGATGTCGACGTGATCGGTGCCCAGTCGGGTCAGCGAATACGCCAGGAAGTTCCGCACCGCCTCGGGACGGCCGTCCTGCCCACCCAACACCGAACCCGGCCCCCGCACCTGGCCGAACTTGACGCTGAGCTGGTAGCTGTCCCGCGCCCGGCCGCGCAGTGCCTCGGCCAACAGCAGTTCGTTGTGGCCCATGCCGTAGAAGTCGCCGGTGTCGATCAGTGTGACGCCGGCCTCCAGCGCGGCGTGCACGGTGGCGATGCTCTCGACGCGGTCGGCCGGCCCGTACGCCCCCGACATGCCCATCGCCCCCAGACCCAGCGCGCCGACAGCGGGGCCGCCGTGTCCCAGGGTTCGTGTCCGCATCGTGTCCTCCTTCGTCGTCTGCCTGCCACCTACCGTGCCGGTGCGCCGCGACGTGCGGGAGCGGAGCGCTTATCGTGGGAGAGCGGCTCCCTGGCTGAGCCGGCCGTCCGCGGGGACGATGGGCTCATGCACCGTGACGAGCTGGCCGACTTCCTGCGCCACCGCCGCGAGGCGATCCGGCCGGCGCAGGTCGGCATCGCCGAAGGCCCCCGCCGCCGCACCCAGGGGCTGCGCCGGGAAGAGGTGGCCATGCTCGCCGGCATGTCGGTGGATTACGTCGTCCGCCTGGAGCAGGCGCGCAGCAGCCAGCCCTCGACCCAGATGGTGGCGGCCCTGGCCAGGGCGTTGCGGCTGTCCGACGACGAGCGCGACCACCTGTTCTATCTGGCCGGCCACCGACCGCCACCCGCGGACGGGGTGGCCCGTCTGGCCCGCGCCGGATTGGTGCGCATGCTCGACCTGCTCGGTGACACCTCGGCCGCCGTGCTGTCGGATCTGGGCGAGGTCCTTGCCCAGAACCGCACATCAATGCTGTTGATGGGCGACCAGACCGGCTGGTCCGGCGACCGGCGTTACGTCGTGTACCGATGGTTCACCGAACCCGCGGTCCGTGCCGTGCGCCCGCCCGAGGAGCACGAGCATCAGACCCGGCAACTGGTGGCCGACCTGCGCGCGACCGCAGGCCGCCGATCGGGTGACCCCATCGTCACCGGACTCGTCGACCGGTTGCAGGCCGTCAGTGCCCAGTTCCGGCAGTTGTGGGCCGAGCACGAGGTGGCGGTCCGGCGCGCCGACCGCAAGACGATACTGCACCCACGGGTGGGCCGTCTGGTGATGGACTGCGAAACCTTGATCACTCCTGACCAGGGCCAGCATCTGGTGGTGCTCACACCGGCGACCGCCGAAGCCCGCGAACGGTTGGACCTGCTGCGGGTGCTGGGCAACGAGGAATTCCCCACCGGCACAGTGGACACACCGTCAGGGGACACACCGTTACGGTGACAGGCGCCATTCCGGCGCCGACGTCGTTGCCGTACCCCCGCGGAGTGTCCCATGATCATCTCACGTCACGTCCGCGACGAGGACGGGCGGCCGCTGCCGTACTGGGTGTGGCGGTTTTCCGAGCCCCGGACGGTCGCGTCGACGGCGTCCTCCGGCGGTGGTGTCGGCGACCGCTCCTGGCTGATCAACGCGCAAGTGGCTCACGACTACGCTCGGCACGACCAGGAGCAGCACGCCACCGAACTGGCATCCGCGGCCGGCCTGGACGGCGCGGGCACGACGATGTTCACGGCCGCGGACGTGAACACGATCCGGCATGCCGACGACAACGGCGTGCGGGTGTGGGCGACCGTCGGTCTGACGCACCCCACCTGGGCAGCGGCCCCCGACGACCCGGCCCCCGACGACCCGGCCCCCGACGAATTGGCCCCCGAACGACCGGGCACGATCAACATCGTCGCGGTGCTACCCGTCGCACTGGCACCGGCCGCACTGCTCAACGCGCTGTGCACGGCCACCGAAGCCAAGAGCCAGGCACTGATCGAACGCGGCATCCCGGCCACGGGGACGCCATCGGACGCGGTGACCGTCGTCTGCCCGGCCGGCGGACCGACCGCGCCGTTCTGCGGACCGCGTTCACCCTGGGGTGCACGTCTGGCGCGCGCTGTGTACGCGACGGTCGCGGTGATCACTGGCGCGGGACGACAATGAGCCCCATGCGTTACCGCCGTGCTGTCGAGAAGTTGCGGTTGTTGGCCGATGCGTGCCAGTCGACGACGAGGCTGCCGGTCGAGGAGCCATTTCCGCGGGAGGCGTACGTCTTCGGCGAGGTCTTGGACGGCGCCGATCCGGTCGAGGTCGTGGAGGTGGCGCTCACCCTGAACCTGCGGCCCGACGAGGTGCCGTGGGGTTCGCGGCCATCGGGAACCGAGTGGTTGGTGCACAGCCTGCGTCTGGACAAGGGAGGCTTCCGTACTGGTGGCGTTCGCGGCCCGTGCCGGTGTACCCCTTGCCGTTGACCGGATCGCGGTGCGGTCCATTGGGCGGACCGTTCTGCTGATCGCGCGGGTGGCACGTCCGACGCTGACGGCATGGCACTCAGTGAAGAGGACGTTCGGCGACTCGCCCGTGACCTGTGGGAGGCGGAGCGGGGTTCCACCGCGATCGTGCCGATCAGCGGCCGGTATCCCGGCGCCGACATCGACGACGCCTACCGGATCCAACTGGAGGGCGTGCGGCTGCGCGGTGCCGCCGGCGACCGGGTGCGTGGCCACAAGGTCGGGCTCACCGCGCGTGTCATGCGCGAACAGTTCGGTGTGGACCGCCCCGACTTCGGTCACCTGCTGGCGTCGATGTTCCATCCGGAAGGCGAGCCGCTGCCGGTCGACGCGCTGATCGCACCGCGGGTCGAACCGGAGGTCGCGTTCCTGTTGGACTCGCCGCTGGAGGGGCCGGGCGTGACGGTCGCCGACGTGCTGGCGGCCACCGCCTTCGTGTTGCCGGCGCTGGAGATCATCGACTCCCGCATCCAGGACTGGCGGATCGGCATCGTGGACACGGTGGCCGACAACGCGTCCTCGGCCAGGGTGGTCCTCGGTGGCACGCGGACACCGATCACCGACGTCGATCCGCGCCTGATCGGGGTGGTGCTGCGCCGCAACGGCGAGATCGTCGAGACCGGGGCCAGCGGCGCCGTGTTGGGCAACCCGGCGCAAGCGGTCGCATGGCTGGCCAACACCATCGCCGGCCACGGCGGCGTGCTCCGCGCCGGCGACCTGATCATGCCGGGCACCTGCACCCGAGCGGTCGACCTGCGGCCCGGGGACACGGTCCGTGCCGACTTCGACGGCCTGGGTCACGTCGGGATCTCCTTCAGCGCAGCGGCGGAGGTGGCGGCGTGAACGACGTACGGACCTGGGCGGCCCGGCTGGACGATGCCGCGACCGCCCGTCAGCCGGTGGCCCCGCTCAGCAAGGACGGACTCACCGACGTCACCGCCGCCTACCAGGTCCAGAACGCCCTGGTCAGGCACCGCCTGTCCCGGGGTGATCGGCTCGTCGGCGGCAAGCTCGGGCTGACCAGCAGGGCCAAGCAGATCGCCATGGGCGTGGACAAGCCGCTCTACGGGATGGTCACCAGCGGCATGCTGCGCGTGTCCGGAACGCGCCTGTCGTCGCGGGAGTTGATCCACCCTCGGGTGGAGCCGGAGATCGCGTTCGTCCTCGGCGAGGCCCTGGAAGGACCCGACGTGACGGTCGCGGACGTGCTCGCGGCGACGCGCTACCTCAGCCCGGCCCTGGACGTCATCGACAGTCGCTACGAAGGTTTCTCCTTCACGCACGTGGACGCCATCGCGGACAACGCGTCGTCGGCCGTGTTCGCCCTGGGTGACGACCTGGTCGCGCCGCACGGCGACCTCGCCCTGACCGGCTGCGTGCTGGAGGTCGACGGACAGGTCGTCGAGTCGGCGGCCGGCGCGGCCGTCATGGGTCATCCCGCGGCGGCCGTGGCGTTCCTGGCCAACCAACTCGCGTTCGCCGGGAAACGGCTGGAAGCGGGTTGGGTCGTGTTGTCCGGCGGTCTCACCGCGCCGGTGCCGTTGCGGCCCGGGATCACCGTCACGGCGACCGTCAGCGGATTGGGCAGCGTCACCCTGGGCGCCGAACAGTAGGAGGCAGCATGCCGTTCATTCAGGTCAACCTCGGGGCCGGCCGGACGCCGGAGCAGAAGGACACGCTGATCCGGGCCGTGTCGGCCGCGGCGGCGGAGGCGATCTCCGTCCCCGAGTCGTCGGTCCGGGTGTGGATCGTCGAGGTCCCGGCGACGGAGGTACTCGTCGGCGGCCGGACGCTGGCCGAGAAACAGGCGTCGTCGTGACCCATTTCGTGCTCGTGCACGGCGGTTGGCACGGTGCCTGGTGCTGGCGGACGCAGATCGCCGCCCTGCGACTGCGGGGCCACACCGCCACCGCCGTGGACCTGCCGTCCGACGACCTCGACGCGGGCACCGAACGCTACGCCGACGTGATCGCCGGAGCCGTGCGCGAACCGGGCGGTGACGTCGTCGTCGGGCATTCGCTGGCCGGACTGGCCATTCCACTGGTCCCGGAGCGGGTCCGCGTCGGCGCGCTGGTCTACCTCGCCGCGTTACTGCCCGATCCCGGTCGGTCGTGGCGCGAGCAGCTGGCGACCTCCCGCCCGATGGCCGACTGGTTCTACGCCGAGGGCCTCCCGAAGCAGGGCCGGGACGACCAAGGACGATCGACGTGGCCGCCGGACGTCGCCGCCGACCTCTTCTACCACGACTGCGCACCCGACGTCGCCCGGACGGCGGCGCACCTGCTGCGGCCGCAGTCGCCGGCACCGATCACTGAGAGCACCCCGCTGCGAGCGTTTCCCGACGTCCCGACGCACTACATCGGCTGCCGGAACGACCGCGCGGTGTCCGCGATCTGGGCGCAGCGCACGGCGCGGGACCGGCTGGGCGTCGACGTGACGTGGATCGGCGGCTCGCACAGTCCGTTCCTGGCCGACCCGGACGGGTTGGCCGACCTGCTCCGCACCCTGGAGGGCCGATGACCGGCATCGTCGCCGAGGGCATCTCGACCGCGGCACCGCATCACGAGGTGGAACAGTTTCTGTACCGCGAGGCCGCCCTGTTGGACGACTGGCGGCTGGACGAGTGGTTCGCGCTGATGGACGACCAGGTCGAGTACCGCGTGCCGGCACCCGGCACCGATCATCTCGATCCGCGCCACACGCTGCAGGTGATCCACGACGACCACACCCGGCTCGGTGGGCGGGTGAACCGGCTGAAGAGCAAGCACGCGCACGCCGAGAG
>DASZXM010000226.1:0-5418 GCA_035546415.1 Pseudonocardiaceae bacterium | reverse complement strand
CGACGAGCGGCAGACGATGCTGTTCTCGGCCACGATGCCCGGCCCGATCATCACGCTGGCCAGGACGTTCCTGAACCGCCCGACGCACATCCGGGCCGAGGAGACCGACGCCAGCGCGATCCACGAGCGTACGGCGCAGTTCGTCTACCGGGCGCACGCGCTGGACAAGATCGAGGTCGTCGCCCGCGTCCTGCAGGCCGAAGGCCGTGGCCTGACGATGATCTTCGCCCGCACCAAGCGGACGGCGCAGAAGATCAGCGACGAGCTGACCGAACGCGGTTTCGCCGCGGCGGCCGTGCACGGTGACCTGGGCCAGGGCGCCCGGGAGCAGGCGCTGCGCGCGTTCCGCTCCGGCAAGGTCGACGTGCTGGTCGCCACCGATGTGGCCGCACGCGGCATCGACGTCGAAGGCGTCACCCACGTGGTCAACTACCAGTGCCCGGACGACGAGAAGACCTACGTGCACCGCATCGGCCGCACCGGCAGGGCCGGGCGGACCGGCGTCGCGGTCACGCTCGTCGACTGGGACGAGGAGCCGCGCTGGAAGCTGATCAGCGACACCCTCGGCCTGAACATGCCGGAGCCGGTCGAGACGTACTCGACGTCCGAGCACCTGCAGTCCGACCTGGGCATCGCGGCGGACGCGACCGGCAGGCTGCCGCTCGGCCAGCGGACCAGGGCCGGCCTGGCCGCCGAACCGGTGGAGAAGCTGTCCACCGACGCCCGCAAGTCCCGGCAACGCCGCCGCGGCGGCGGTCGTGGCGAGCGCGTGACATCCGCCACTCCCGAGGAGAAGGACGGCGAGGGCCGGCGCAAGCGCCGCCGCACCCGCCGTGGCGTGTCCCAGGGTGGTGGCACGGAGGCCAAGCAGGACCACCGCCCGGAACCGCCTGCCGCGTCGGCCGAGCAGCGGGACGCAGGCGAGCGGCCACCGGCCCGCAGGCGCCGTCGCCGCCGCGCGGGCGCCGAGGTGACCGGACACGACGAGGGCGCCCAGTCGGAGAACTGAGCCCGTGACCTGTGGGCCTGGCCGAATCGGCCGGGCCCACAGTGCTGTCCGGCGAGGTGGCGGTGTCGGACCGACGGGCGATCGCCGGCCAACGCCTGATGGACCGACGGGCGATCGCTGGCCGGCGCCTGATGGCCTGCGAGCCCGGAGGCGCGGCTGACCTCGCTGCGGCAGCAGCGGTGCCCGAGAACGCGCGGTGGCAGATCGGCTGCCGCGAGACACCGCACTGTCGTGGCGAAGTCGTGTCGATGTCGTGGCAAGGTCGTCGCGACGTCGTGGTGGGCGTGCATGAGCCCTGGTCGTGGCGCCTCACCGTGTGCCCACGGACACCGGTACTAAGGTCTGCACCGATGCGACCCGTTCATCCGCGCCGCCAGGGCGCCAATCCGTTCCGGCGGCCCGTCGACTACATCGTCGCGGCGCTGATCCTGGTGGCGTCCCTGGTCGTCTGGATCAGCCTGTGGGCGCGCAGCGACATCCACAACACGGTGCTGGTGCTCGGCCCGAGCACCGTGACAACGCCCGCAGCGCCGACGAAGTTCCCGCCGTCGCTGGCGGAGTTCTGGTCGTACCCGAGCACCGCGACACCGGTGCCCGTCGTGTCCGGGCCGACGGTCGTCACGGCCGCGAACGGTGCCGTCGTCGGCCGCGACCCGCTGACCGGAAAGCCGCGCTGGAGCTACACCCGCGACCTGCCGCTGTGCACGGTCGCACCGGCGTTCAACAAGATCGTCGCCGTCTACCACCGGTCGAACTGCAACGAGGTCACCGAACTGGACCCGACGACCGGGGCCCGCGGCGCGCAGCGCAACGGTGACGCGCAACTGGGCACCCAGCTCGTCTTCGACGGCACGTACGCCACCACGACCGGTCCGACGCTGCTGGACACGTGGCGGTCGGACATGGTGCAGACGATGGAGTACGGCACCGTCCCGGATTTCGTGAACCCGAACGTCCAGCCCCGGACGGGCTGCAACTACGGCTCCGTCGTCGCGTACTCCGGTCTGATCGGCGTGATCGAGCGCTGCCCGAACGAGCCGGGCGACCGGCTGACGCTCTACCGTGCGACGGCCACCAACGCGGACGCGCCGTCCGTGGTGTTCAGCCAGGTGATCGGCGGCAACGGCGACCGACTGATCACCATGAACGACGACTACATCGCCATCGCCGAGTCGGGCCCGAACCGGGTCGTGGTGTTCGCCGCGGACAACGGCAAGCAACTCAACCAGTACCCGGTCACACTGACGGCCGGCGACCTGAGCGGCGACCCGCCGGGCAAGGTCGTGCCCGTCACCGTCGGGCCGAGCGCGATCTACTGGTGGACCGGGTCGTCCACGGTGGCGCTGTCCACCACGAATCTGGCGCCGATGTGGACGGTGCCCGGCACGCTCGGCTCGGGTGTCGTGTTCGCCGGCAACTACCTGGTGCCCACGCCCGACCACCTGCTGGTGCTGAACCAGGCCAGCGGCACCCGGATCGGCGAGATCGGCGTGAACCGACACGGCTATACGGGTGAAGTGTCGATGGCCGCGCTGGGCCCGGTTGTGTTCGAACAGCGCGGTACCACGCTCGCGGCACTGCACTGAGCCGCGTTCCGCGACGAACACGACACGCATCCCCGCGCCAGGTGGGGCAGACTCGGATATGTGAACCAGCAGCCTTCGCAGCTCAGTCCGCATCGAGCGGTCCGGGTCGACCTGCCGGGCCGGCACGGGCCGATCGCGGCACTCCAGGCGCCGGCCGTCGGTCGCAACCTGGCTGCGACCGCGCTGCTGCTGCCCGGCTTCACCGGGTCGAAGGAGGACTTCGCGCCGCTGATCGACCCGATCTCGGACGCGGGTGTCGAGGTGATCGCGGTCGATCTGCCCGGCCAGTACGAGTCGCCCGGCCCGGACGACGAGGGTGCCTACCGGCCCGAGGCGCTCGGCGCGGTCATCGCGGAACTGATCGGCAAGCTGACGGCGGACGGCAGGCGGGTGCTGCTGCTGGGGCATTCCTACGGCGGCCTGATCGCCAGGGGCGCCCTACTGGCCGACGCGCCCGTCGCCGGTCTCACCCTGATGGACTCCGGCCCCGGCGAACTGCCGCCCGGCTACCGGCGCGGCGCCCTGGACCTGGCGGAGCCAGCGGTGCGCAAGAACGGCATCGCCGCGGCGCAGCGGCTGCGCGAGACGCTGGACGCGCAGGCACCGGACTGGGCCGAGAAACCCGATGAGCTGAAGGAGTTCTTCCGGGTGCGGCTGCTGCGTTCGTCGGCGGCGGCGCTGCTGGGCATGAGCACGGTGCTGCGCACCGAACCGGACCGGGTGGCCAAGCTGTCCCGCACGCTGCGGGCGGCGGGCGTGCCGAGCCTGGTGACGTGCGGCGAGGCGGACGACGCGTGGTCGGTCGCGTCGCAGCGCGACATGGCGGACCGGTTGGACGCCGACTTCGCCGTCGTGCCAGGAGCGAAGCACTCCCCGAACACGGAGAACCCGGACGCCCTGCTGGGCACGCTGCTACCGACGTGGCGCAGCTGGCTCGCCTGACACCGGCCCACCCCGCTCCGGCCCGTCTAGCGGGCGGGCGACCACCAGAAGAACCACACCAGCGCGACGGTCATCGCGAGCAGCACGAGGAGGCCCAGCAGCCTGGGCAAGCCGCGGTGACGACTGGCCGCGCGGTAGGCGACCACACCGATGACGGCGGCGACGACGTGCGCGCCGACGGCCAGCGCGCCGGGCCCCGGGCGGTCCTGCTGGCCACTGACCAGCTGGGCGACGACCATCCCGATGCCCATGATCCACAGTACACACAACACGGCCCCGGCGGCGCCGGGCACGAACCGGCCCCGGCTGCCCGCGTCCGGTGCGCCGGCCTGCGACGCGGTGATGTGCAGCTCGGCGGTCGGGGCGTCGTCGCTGTCGGTGGGCTGGTCGGTCGCGTTGTTCACGGGCTCAGCAGGGTCCACGAGTCGATGTCCGGTGCCGCGGCGCGGCCCTCGGGGCAGTGTTTGCGAAAGTCGCACCACGAGCAGTGCCGTCCGGTGTTCGGCGGGAACACCTCGTCCCGGTCGGCGCCGTCGGCCAGTCGCTCGCCGGCGACCGTCAGGTCCTCGGCGGCCTCCTCGGCGCGCCGCACGTGGCGTTGCAGCGTCTCGTCGGTGTGCGTCCAGACGGCGACCGTGCCACTGGGCAGGTGGTGCAGCTCGACCTGGTGGCACGGCTTGCGCAGGGTGCGGCGGGCGGCGACGGCGTACATCGCCAGCGCCTGCGAGCCGCGGGCGTCGTCGGTGGTCAGTGCGTGCCGGCCGGTCTTGTAGTCGACGATGACCAGCTCGCCGTCCCGCACGTCGATCCGGTCGACCCGGCCCTCGGCGATGATCGAGCCGACCGGCGCCGACACCCACCGTTCCACGCCGATCGGGTCGAGCGTCGGGTCGAGGCCGGCGACGTAGCCGGACACCCAGTCCTGTGCGCGTTCCCGGTACACGGCGGCCTGTTCCGGGTCGGCGAAGCCGTCGTCGTGCCAGTTGCTCGCCACGAGCGCCGCAGCGGCTTCCGGCGTGCGCTTGGCAGGCGGGACGTCGAAGTAGGCGCGCAACGCGTTGTGCACCACGGCGCCGAGCGTCGAGTGCGCCCACGGCGCACCACGCGACGGCGTGGGCCGGTCCAGGTAGACCATCCGGTACCTGCGGGGACAGTCGATCCAGGTGGCGAGTTTGGCCGGTGTGACGCGGACGAGCTTGCGCGGCATGCTGTCGAAACCGAGCTGACCCTGCACTCCACCTACCGTACGCAAGGGGTCCGACAACACGGCGTCACCCCCCACTGATGAAACCGCGCACCGAGTTGGCGACGAGCTGCACGGCGATCGCGGCCAGCAACAGACCGGCGACCTTGGCCAACAGCACGATCCCGCTCTGCCGGATCAACCGGATCAGCGCGCCGGAGAACCGCAGACACACGAACAGGACCAGGTGCACGACGAGAATCGCCACCGCCAGCGCGACGTACGCGCCGAACTGCCCATGGGCCTGCCGCACGTACACGATGGTCGCCGCGATCGCACCGGGCCCGGCCAACAGCGGTGTGCCCAACGGCACGAGCGCGACGTTGACGTCCTCGACCACCTGCGGCTCGGTGTTGTCCTTACCGGTCAACAGATCCAGCGCGATCAGCAGCAACAGCAACCCACCCGCGCCTTGCAGCGCGGGAATTCCGATGCCCAGGTACGACAGGATCGCCTCGCCCGCGACGGCGAACAACGTGATCACACCCAGCGAGACGAGCACACCCTGCCGAGCGGCCCGAATCCGCGCACTCCGCGACTTCCGGCCGACCAGCGCGAGGAACACCGGCACGGTCCCCGGCGGGTCCATGATCACGATGAGCGTGATGGTGGCCTCGGTGAACAGCGTCGTATCGAAC
>DASZXM010000225.1:0-7965 GCA_035546415.1 Pseudonocardiaceae bacterium | reverse complement strand
CAGGAACCGTTGGCCTGCTTGGGTTGCATGAACCCACTGGACGCGTTGAACGTGTTCTGCCAGTCCTGCGCCCGGTCCAGGTACGTCGTGTGGTCCGCCGAGTCGCCCAACGCGTTCGCGAACGCGGCGATGGCGAAGTCGGCGCTGTCGTACTCCAGTTGCGTGGATACCGGACCGTAGAAGTTGCAACAGAAGTAGGTGCCGTCCGACGCCAGGTAGCCGGGCGCGTTGAGGTAGTTCAGGCCGGGCCGGTCGTTGTTGGTGGCCTGCGCCTCGTGCACCATGTCCTGCAACGCCGTCGCCGTGTCGAAGCTCCGCGCGCCGAATGCGTAGTAGTCGGCGAGGATCTCGTCCGCCGGGTCACCGACCATCACGTACGTCTCGCCGTTGTTCTGCGACCACTTCGGCAGCGTGCCACCCTGCGCGTAGTCGTTGACCATGGACTGCGCGATGTCACTGGTCTGGCTCGGCGCGACCAGCGCGGACAGCTGGGCCTGACTGCGGTAGATGTCCCAGCCGGAGAAGTTGGCGTACTGCGCCTGCTGGCCGCCGCCGACCGTGTGCACCTGGTTGTCGAACCCGATGTACTGGCCGTTGCTGTCGGAGAACACGTTGGGGTGCAACAGGGAGTGGTACAGCGCCGTGTAGAACACCTGCTGTTGGGCCGACGTGCCGCCGGCGATCTGGATGCGGTTGAGCATCGAGTTCCACGCGTTGTGCGCCGCGGTCTGCGTCGCCGTGAAGTTCCAGTTCGGGTTGTCGTTGGCGCGGTTGGCGACCGCGTTGGCCGCGGACACGTACGACACGCCGACCTTCGCCTGCACGACCTGGTTGGCGGTGGTGTTGAACGTGACGTACCCGTTGGCCGGGCCCGCGGCCGGCGTCACCGCCGCCGGCTTGGCCGCCGCCATGCCGTGCAGCTTGTCCGGGTTTGCCGCGCGGGCCGGTGCGGTCGTCGCGACCGCCGTGCCGTTCGTGCTGAACGGCTGGTCGAAGACGATGTCGAAGTACAGGGTGTAGGTGAAGCCGGCACCGCAGAAGTGGCCGGACGTCACCGAACCCTGGACCTCGGTGTTGTTCACGACCGTCCAACTCGTGGCGGAGTCGCCGTTCTGGCTGCCGTTGAGCTTGAAGATCAGGTTGGCCTGCGTCGTCGACGGGAACGTGAACCGGGCCATGCCCGACCGCAGCGCCGCTGTCAGTTCGGTCTTCACGCCGTTGTTCAGCGTCACCGAGTAGTAGCCGGCGTCGGCCGACTCGTTGGAGTGGGCGAACGCGTCCGTGGCACCGGTGTTGACGCCGCCGACCGTGGGCAGGATCGGCACGTCGCCGTCGGCCCCACAGCCCGGGCCGGACAGGTGGGTGAGACTGAAACCGGTGATGGACGAGTCCTTGTACTCGTAGCCGCCGCCGTCCGGTCGGCTGGGCGTGTCCGGGCTCCATTGGACCATGCCGAACGGCACGTCGGCGCCGGGGAAGTCGTCGGCAGCGTTGGACGTGCCGATGAACGGGTTGACGACCGACGCCGGGTCGCTGACCACGGCGGCGTTCGCGGTGATGGCGGTGACGGGCACGGCGGTCGCGGCAACGAGGGCGCCGATACCGAACAACCGTAACCAGGATCTCGAAAGGGCCATGTGGATCGTCCTTCGCGAGCGCAGGGAAGACAACGCCCCTGTGACAACGTTGTCAGCACCAGCGAACAGTCGTTCGCAATTTCTCGTCAACGGAACTGGTAATTTCCTGTCCTTTTCCGGACAAGGCTGACAACGTTGTCTCGTACCTGGGGATGACCCGGTGCCCCGCAATGGGTCGGAGAGTCGACCGCAAAGATCAGCCCGTGGTCCGTCGTCGGCGAGGCGGTCGCGGGGCAGGCTGGTCACATGATCGAAGCAAGAGGAGTGACCAAGCGCTACGGCGCGAAGGTGGCCGTGGACGACCTCTCGTTCACGGTGCGCCCTGGCGTGGTCACGGGCTTCCTCGGCCCCAACGGCGCCGGCAAGTCCACGACGATGCGGATGATCCTCGGGCTGGACGCACCGACGTCCGGCGAGGTGACGGTGAACGGCAGGCACTACGCCGACCACGCAGCTCCACTGCACGAGGTGGGCGCGCTGCTGGAGGCGAAGGCCGTGCACACCGGCCGTTCGGCCTACCACCATCTACTGGCCCAGGCGCTCACCACCGGCATCCCGCGCCGCCGGGTCGATGAGGTGATCGAACTGGTCGGCTTGCAGGACGTGGCCCGCCAGCGGGTCGGCGGCTTCTCGCTGGGCATGGGCCAGCGGCTGGGCGTCGCGGCCGCACTGCTGGGCGACCCGGCCACGCTGGTCCTCGACGAACCGGTCAACGGCCTGGACCCGGAAGGCGTGCGCTGGATCCGCAACCTGTTGCGCGGCCTGGCCGCCGAGGGCCGCACGGTGTTCGTCTCGTCGCACCTGATGAGCGAGATGGCGCTGACCGCCGACCATCTCGTGGTGATCGGCCGCGGCCGGCTGATCGCCGACCTGTCGGTGCGCGAGTTCACCGATCGGGCGTCCAAGGACGTGGTCCGGGTGCGCACCGACGCCGCCGCCCGGCTGCGCGACCTGCTGGTCGGTCCGGACGTCAGCGTCACCGGCCTGGAACCGGGCCTGATCGAGGTGGCCGGCGTGACCAGTGACGTGGTCGGTCGAATCGCGTGCGAGCACTCGATCCCGCTGGTCGAGCTGACGCCGGTGCAGGCCTCACTGGAGGAGGCGTTCATGGAACTGACGCAGGACGACGTGGAGTACCGGGCGGAGGTTGTGGCATGACGACGGGGGCGTTGGCCGGGGGTGTCGGCGTTCTGCGTGTCACTCAGTGGCGGGTGATTCGGTCGGAGTGGTTGAAGTTCTGGTCGCTGCGGTCGTCCACCATCGCGCTGGGCTGCACCGTGGTGGGCATGATCGCGTTCGGCGCGCTGTTCTCCGGGGTCACGGCGAACCGGTGGCCCCTGTTCAACGCCAGGGAACGGCTCGGCTTCGACCCGACCGGCACCAGCCTGCAGGGGTTCGAGCTGGCGCAGCTGGTGATCGGTGTGCTCGGGGTGTTGCTGGTGTCCGGGGAGTACAGCACCGGCATGATCCGCTCCAGCATGGCCGCGGCCCCGCGGCGGCTGCCGGTGGTGTGGGGCAAGGCGGCCGTCTTCACCGCCACGGGGTTCCTCGCTGGTGAGGTGGCGTCGTTCGTGTCGTTCTTCATCGGCCAGGCGCTGCTGTCGTCACAGCACATCCAGACCACGCTCGCCGCGCCGGACGTCTTACGGGCGGTCTTCGGCACCGGGCTGTACCTCACCGGGGTGGGGCTGCTCGGGGTGGCGCTGGGGTGGATCGTCCGCAGCACGGCCGGTGGCCTGGCGACGCTGTTCGGGCTGCTGCTGATCGTGCCGGCGCTGTCCCGCGCCCTGCCCGACAGCTGGCAGCAGCACGTCGACAAGTTCCTGCCCAGCAACGCGGGCGGCGCCGTGACGTCCGTCCGGATCGACCCGGCGATGCTGTCGCCGTGGACCGGCTTCCTGGTCTTCTGCGGCTACATCGCGGTCGCCGTGGTCGCCGCGGCGATCTTGGTTCGGCGCCGGGATGCCTGAGCGGGGTGCGCGATGATGGCACGGTGACGTTCGGCGTCGTGTACCGCTGGGCCGGCAGGCAGCTGCCGGCCCGGCTGCGCGGCGTCGTCACGCGGTACCCGGTGCTGGTGGACACGCTGTTCGTGGGCGTGCTCCTGACGATCCTGGGCGTCCGCGGTCCGCGTTCCGGTGACCACCGGCTGGACATCGTGTTCTCCGTGCTGTTGTGCGCGCCGCTGGTGCTGCGCCGCCGGTGCCCGCTGCCGGTGTTCGGGTTCATGTGCGGTGTCGCCGCCGTGCAGTGGTGGTCGGGGGAGGTGCTGGTCGCCGACGCGGCGCTGCTGGTCGCCGTCTACACGGTGGCGGCGACGTGCGACCGGCGTGCCGCGCTGTGCGCGGCCGGCGTGCTGGAGGGCGGTGCGCTGCTGGCGGCGCTGCGGTGGGCGCCCGCGGCCACGTGGCTGACGTCGTTCGTGTTCCTGTCCGGCATGGTGACGGCCGCGTTCGTGATCGGTGTCTACGTCGGCACCCGGCGGGCGTACCTGGCCGCCCTGGAGGACCGTGCCCGGCGGGCCGAACACGAACGTGACCAGCAGGCGCAGATCGCGGCGGCCGGCGAGCGGGCCAGGATCGCCCGCGAGATGCACGACATCGTGGCCCACAACCTGTCCGTGATGATCGCGCTGGCCGACGGGGCGGCGTTCGCCGCGCGCACCGGCTCACCGGCGGCCGAGGGCGCCGCCCGGCAGGTGTCGGAGACGGGCCGGCAGGCGCTCACCGAGATGCACAGGCTGCTCGGCGTGCTGCGGGACGCCGAACCCGCCGACTCACGCGTCCCACAGCCGGGCATCGACCAGCTGGACGACCTGGTCGGCCAGGTCCGCGCCGCCGGCCTCGCCACGTCGCTGACCGTGGCCGGGCAGCCGTTCCCGCTGCCCGGCACGGCGCAGCTCGCGGTGTACCGGCTGGTGCAGGAGGCACTGACCAACGTGCTCAAACACGCCGACCACCCGACGGCGGCACACGTGCGCCTGCGCTACCAGGAGCCCGCCGTGGACCTGGAGATCACCGACGACGGCGGGCCGGCCGGGGAGCCTGCGGGCGGCGGGCACGGCCTGACCGGCATGCGCGAGCGGGCCGCGATGTTCGCCGGCGAGGTGCAGGCAGGCCCCCGGCCGGGCGGCGGCTGGCGGGTCGCGGCCCGCCTGGAGGCGGCCGCCTCATGACCATCGGCATCCTGCTGGTCGACGACGAGCCGCTGTTGCGGTTGGGCTTCCGGCTGGTGTTGGAGTCACAGCCGGACATGAAGGTGCTCGGCGAGGCCGGCGACGGGGCCGCCGCCGTGCGGCTGGTCGCCGAACTGGACCCGGACGTCGTACTGATGGACGTGCGGATGCCGGTGTTGGACGGGATCGACGCGACACTGCGGATCGTGCGTGACCACGGCCGGTCCCGGGTGCTCATCCTGACCACGTTCGACCTGGACGAGTACGCGTTCGCCGGCCTGCGCGCGGGTGCCAGCGGGTTCCTGCTGAAGAACGTGCCACCGGAGGACCTGCTGTCCGCCATCCGAACGGTGGCCAGCGGTGACGCGGTCGTCGCGCCGCGGGTGACGCGGCGGCTGCTGGACACGATGGCCGCGCACCTGCCTGACCTGCGGCCGGGCGCGCGGACGGCGGACAGTCGGCTACGCCGGCTGACCGAGCGGGAGCGGGAGGTCCTGCTCCAGGTGGCACACGGCCTGTCCAACGCCGAGATCGCCGTCGAGCTGTCGGTGTCCGAGGCGACCGTGAAGACCCACGTCGGCAAGGTGCTGAGCAAGCTGGACCTGCGCGACCGCGTCCAGGCCGTCGTCTTCGCCTACCAGAACGGACTGGTCCGGCCCTGAGGCCCGGCCCGCCCTGAGGCCCGGCCCGCCCTGAGGCCCGGCCCGCCCTGAGGCCCGGTCCGCCCTGAGGCCCGGTCCGGCCCTGACCTCCCGTTCGCATGGCGAGTAGTGCATCCGGCCCAGCGGCGGCACAATCATCGTGCATGATCAGTCGGACAGTTCGGTCGACCGAAGCATCACCGCCGGGCGCGTGGTGAGTGTTGATGGGTCGCGCCGGCCCGGGCTCGCCCGGGCCGCCGTCGCGCCAGGGCCGGTCGGCGGGTTACAAGAACGAAACGATCTCGTGACACCTGCGGATGAGCGCGGTGAAATTCGATGCATTCTGTTCGGTCTCGTTTGATTCTGATCAGTTCGCACCACCGCCCACCGGACTACGACAGTCAAGAGGAGGCCACCGATGCCTCATCCGTTCGCCGGCAGGAACATCGCGTCGATGCCGGGCGGCATCCCGCCGATGTCCCGCAGGACCATGCTCAAGGGCCTGCTGGGCACCGCCGGCATGGCTGCCGCCGTACCAGTGCTCGCCGCCTGCGGCGGCGGGTCCAGCTCGTCGTCCACCACCGACACCGGGACGGTCACGTTCGGCTCCAACGGGTCCGACCCGGTGCCGAAGAAGGCCTACGCGGCCACGCTGAACGCGTTCGAGAAGTCGTCCGGTGACACCGTGAAGGTCAACACGGTCGACCACGACACGTTCCAGAACACCATCAGCACGTACCTGCAGGGCACGCCGGACGACGTGTTCACCTGGTTCGCCGGCTACCGCATGCAGTTCTTCGCGGCGAAGGGCCTGGCGCACCCGATCGACGACGTCTGGGACAAGATCGGTGCCAACTTCAGCGACGCCACGAAGGCCCTGTCCAAGGGCACCGACGGGCACTACTACTTCGTGCCGATCTACAACTACCCGTGGGGCATCTTCTACCGGAAGAGCCTGTGGCAGGCGAAGGGCTACACCGTCCCCACCGACTGGGACGGCCTGCTGTCGCTGGCCGGCAAGATGAAGAACGACGGCCTGGTCCCGTTCTCCTTCGGCTACGGCCAGGGCGACTCGTGGACGCCGCTGGGCACGTTCGACTACATCAACATGCGCCTCAACGGCTACCAGTTCCACATGGACCTGATGCACGGCAAGGAGTCGTGGACCGACCCCAAGGTCAAGGGCGTGTTCGACCACTACGCGCAGCTCGTGCCCTACCAGCAGCAGGGTGCCGCGGGCCGCAAGTGGCAGGACGCCGCGCAGGCGCTGATCAGCAAGCAGACCGGCATGTTCACGCTCGGCCTGTTCGTCGCGCAGCAGTTCACCAACCCGGCCGACCTGGCCGACCTGGACTTCTTCGCCTACCCCCAGATCGACCCGCAGTACGGGACCGACTCGGTGGAGGCCCCGACCGACGGCTTCATGGTCAGCGCCAAGCCGAAGAACGAGGCTGGCGCGATCAAGCTGATGGAGTTCCTCGGCTCCGCCCAGGCCGAGAACACCTACCTGGGAATCGACAGCGCCAACGTGGCCGTGAACAGCCAGGCTGACACGAGCAAGTACAACGCGCTGCAGAAGAAGGCAGTACAGTTCATCAGCCAGGCAAAGTCCCTGTCCCAGTTCGGTGACCGCGACTCCGACCCCGGTTTCATCTCCAACGTGGTGGAGCCGGCCATCGCCAAGTGGCTGGACAACCCGAGCACCACGACCTCGATGCTGTCCACGATCGAGTCGCAGAAGTCCCAGTACTTCACCTCCTGATTGGGCGTAGCACACCGCATGACCGCAACACTCGATCAGCCCGAGACACGCCGTGGCGGCCGTCGGTCGTCGCGGCGTGTCCGCCGGTTGAGCAGGCGCGACAAGATCGTGCTCACGCTCATGGTCGGCATCCCCACGCTGGCGCACCTGGCCTTCGTGTGGGTGCCGACTCTCGCGTCCGTCGTGCTGTCGTTCACCGACTGGAACGGCATCGGCCTGGACTCGATCAAGTTCGTCGGCCTGAACAACTACGACCAGTTGTTCACCAACTACCCGGCGTTCTGGCCGGCGTTGGAGCACAACTTCATCTGGCTGGGCTTCTTCCTGGTGGTGCCGACGCCGTTCGGCATCTTCCTGGCCTACCAGCTGAACAAGCAGATCCGGTTCACGCGCTTCTACCAGACGGCGATCTTCCTGCCGATGGTCATCTCGCTGGCGGTCGTCGGCTTCATCTGGGAGATCATCTACAACCCGGACACGGGCCTGATCAACAGCCTGCTGCACACGAACCGGGAAGGCTCGTACATCGACTGGCTGGGCAGTCCGCATCTGAACCTGTGGGCGGTGCTGATCGCGGCCAGCTGGCGACACGCTGCGTACATCATGGTGCTCTACCTGGCGGGTTTGAAGGGCATGGACCCGGCCCTGCCGGAAGCCGCGTCGATCGACGGTGCCAACGAGTGGCAGACCTTCAGCCGCGTCGTCTTCCCGTCGATGCGCCCGATCAACATCATCGTCGCGGTGGTCACG
>DASZXM010000224.1:0-3089 GCA_035546415.1 Pseudonocardiaceae bacterium | reverse complement strand
GAAGTTCTGCAGTGACGTCCGCGCCTCGGTCAGGAGAGCCGTGACCGTCTTCTTGGTGTCCTCGTCCTGCCAGAAGCGGTTGTTGCCGGTCTGGGGTACAGCCCGGTCGAACTCGAGGAACCTGGCGTTGAACTCGCGCAGTTCGCCCTGCCTGGTCTGCAGCATGCGCACCGAGCCCAGGATGCGGCCCTCCGCGTAACTGGGTACCTCGGCGAACTTCCAGTTCTCCGGCATGGCCGCCTTCGACCACGTCTCGTAGGCGGCCAGCAGGCCACTGCGAAAGTCGTCGGACCAACACTGGGTCAGCAGCTCGACCACAAGCTTGCGCATCGCCCGGACCGTCCGCCACGCGTGTGCGGCGTCCTGCTTGCGGATCCGCTGCCGCAACTCGGCCATGACCGCATCGGTGGCGGCCTTCGCCTGGGTGTACCGGACCGCGCGGTTGATCATGATCTTGAAGTCTTCGCGGGCACGCGGACTGCCGCCGGTGACCGCGGTGAGCGCCCGCTTGTGCGCCAGGTAGCCTTCCGGTGTCCGGTAGACGTTCTTGCCGCCGTGTTTGACCAGAGTGTCACCGGAGTGGTCCAGCACCAGCCGGCCGTCCTTGCGTTTTCCGGTGATCTTCTCGTCGTTCATCACACGGTTGATGTTCGTACAGATCGTGATCAGCTCACGCCGGAACTCCGTGTACCGGTTCTGGGTCCTTGCCAGCAACCTCGACCGCAGTTTCCGGTCATCGGCGCTGAGCGACTTGCGCGGACTGGTGAGCATCGACCACTGGGCGACCAGCCCGCTGGCGTCGTCATCACCGGGAGCGGGATGGGATTCCACCCAGCCCCGGAACGCCGTCAGGTAGGCGCGGTACAGCGCCGTCCTGCCGGCGAACACGCTCTCGACGTTGGACGGAATGCTGCTGTGTTCCAGGGTCGTCACGCCGCCCTCGGGATCGGGCACGGCCCCCAGCGCCTCGTCGATCCGGCTCACGTCGAGCGCCGACTCGACGATCATGCTGAACTGTTCGGTGCTGAGATTGCTCCACCAACTCGCCGCATCCGCGACCGGCTGGGACATGTCTGGCCTCCTCCGTGGATCGTTCCGGCTCGCGGATCAGGGTTGGCTGGTGGCCGCGGTGTCGGACCCGTCGGATTCGGCCACGAATTCCAACGAATACCGGTCGCGCAGCTTGACGGCCTCGGCCCGGCTGACGTCGTCACCCTTGCGCAGGTAGACGTCGGCCAGGTTCGCCGCGATCTCGGCGACCATGCCGTCCTCCTCGGCGAAGAAGGCGCGCTTGCCGGCATCGGTGAGGATGTCGCTCCACACCTCGACGGCCCGGTCGAGTTCACCGTTCTCGGCTGCCTGGTAAGCCTCGCGTTCGTAGCGCAGCAGTGCTGCGGCCCGGGCGTCGTCCGGATCTTCCGGTACCGCCGCACCCGTGGGTTCCGACATGTCTGTCACCTCTGTTCGCCGACGAATTCGGTCAATGTCTCCCAGGTCTTCGGCCCGACCACACCGTCCGGGGTCAGCCCCAGCCGCGCCTGGAGGTTGGTCACGCGGGCCAGCAGGTCGTCGTCGAGATCGGTGTCGTCCAGCAGCGGACGGCCGTCCTCGGTGGTGTCGCGGCTGAGTTCGTCGAGGATCTCCTGCTCCGTCTCCGCGTCCAAGGTGTCGTCAATGTCGTCGAGGGCCGGGCGGGCCGCTTGCGGGGCAGCGGTGTCGGTGGACGGCGTCGGGGCTGGAACTGCCTGTGGCGCCTTGATGACGACGCCGTACTGGGCGAAGACATCGATGCGCCGGGCGACCGGTTGCGATTCGGCCAGGGCGAGGAAGCCGTTGGCGGGGTCGGCGAGGCCGCGGGTGGCGGCGTCGTAGGCGAACCAGGTGCGGAAGGTCTGCCAGTTCTGGTCGGTGCCGTCCCATCGAGGGCCGTTCTCGGCCAGGTAGGCGTACCACGCGTTCTGGTCGTACGCCGGCTGACCGGGCACGCGGATCGTCACGCCGTACCGGGCGAAGGTGCTGATCCGCTCGGCGACGGATTGCGATTCGGCCAGGGCGAGGAAGCCGTTGGCGGGGTCGGCGAGGCCGCGGGTGGCGGCGTCGTAGGCGAACCAGGTGCGGAAGGTCTGCCAGTTCTGGTCGGTGCCGTCCCACCGAGGGCCGTTCTCGGCCAGGTAGGCGGACCAGGCGTGCTGGTCGTACGCCGGTGGACCGGCCGGATTCGCGGTCGGCGTCGCCGTCGCGCTGGGGGTTGCCGCCGGTACCGCGGCGACGGCCGCTCGGTACCGCTGGGGCAGCTCGGCCCGGATGGCGGTCAGTCGGGCCACGTCGGCCACGCCCAGGCCGTTGTCGGACAGGTGCCGGGAGAACTGTTCGACCGCGTCCGCCAGGTCCGGTACCCGTTCGGCGAGGTTGGCGGTGAACGTTGCCAGGTCGGCGTCCGCACCGGTGTCGTCGTACGCGGCACAGATCGCGTCGAACCACTGCTCGACGGCGGCATCGTTCAGCGTCGCCGACGTGATCGTCGCGGTGAGCGGGTCGGTGTCACTCATGGGTTTCCCCCATCCGTTCGGTCGTTCGGTCGACTTCAGCCGATCAGGACGGTGCCGGTCGCGGTGATCCTGCCGTTCGGAGCTGGCAGCGGGTCGTTGCAGATCAGCACTGTGTCGCCGTCGCGGGCGGCGGGTTTGCCGTTGACCAACACGGTCGTGCTGCCCTTGAGCACCTTGCCCTGGTTGGTCGGTGGATTCTGGAAGCTGCCGGACTTGGGGACGTGCGGTGGCCGGTTCACCGCGACGCTGCCGGCGATCGCGGCCGGTTTACCGGCGACTAGTACGTTCTGGCTGCACGCGCTGGTGATCGTGCCGGTGAAGTCGAACGGCGTCGGCGTCGCGATCGGGCCGGTCGGTGTGGGCACCAGCACCACGTGGGTGCAGGTTCCGGTAACGCCGTCACCGAGTTTGGCGGCGGGCATGCCCATCGCTGGCCTCCGGCTGGGGCAGTTCACGAACGGTGTGGGGTAGTGCGCGGTCCCGCGGTCGGGCCGCCGGCGTGGCCGGGGTTCCACCGGCCACGGTGAGGTCGACCCGCTG
>DASZXM010000223.1:0-1609 GCA_035546415.1 Pseudonocardiaceae bacterium | reverse complement strand
TCACGGTCGAACTCGCGAGTGGCCGGCCGGTGCGGTGCGGCTGGCTGGTCGGGTGCGACGGCGGCCGCAGCACGGTGCGCAGGGCGGCCGGTTTCGACTTTCCCGGCACCGCCCCGACCATCACCGGCCACCAGGCGCTGGTGGAGATCGCCGACCCGGAGCAGTTGCGGCTGGGCTGGCATCGCACACCGGTCGGCATGGTCGTGTACGGCCCGGTCCCCGGCCGCATCGTGACGGTCGAGTACGACGGGCCGCCTGCCGACCGCGACGCCCCGGTGACGCTCGATGAACTGCAGGCCAGCCTGCGCCGCGTCAGCGGCACCGACGTGACGCTGACCGGCGTCGTGTCGGCGACGCGCTACACCGACAACGCGCGCCAGGCCAGCACGTACCGGAAGGGCCGGGTGCTGTTGGCCGGCGACGCGGCCCACGTGCACTCGCCCTTCGGCGGTCAGGGCCTGAACCTGGGCATCGGCGACGCGGTCAACCTGGGCTGGAAGCTCGCCGCCACGGTCGAGGGCTGGGCGCCCGACGGCCTGTTGGACACCTACACCGCCGAACGCCACCCGGTCGGCGCACGGGTCCTGGACTGGACGCGGGCACAGGTCGCGCTGATGCGGCCCGACCCGCACACGACGGCACTGCGCGCGGTCGTCGCCGACCTGATGGCCACCGACGACGGCAACGCGTACTTCCTGCGCCGCACAGCGGGAATCTGGACCGACCCGGACTCGTCGTCGCCGGTCGGCAGGCGTGCCCCCGAGATGACGCTGCCCGACGGCACCCGCCTGGCCGACCACTGCCACTCCGGTCGCCCGGTCCTGCTCGGCTCCCCGGAGGTCCTGGCCGTGGCCGAGCCGTGGAGCGACCGGCTCACGACGATCGCCGTCCCGGAGTCCGCCCTGCTGGTCCGCCCGGACGGCCACGTCGCCTGGACCACCGATATCGACACCTTGCCCGGCGCGCTGACCAGCTGGTTCGGCGCCCCGGCCCGCATGCCGGCACCCACCGGCTGAGGCCGTCGTCCACCCGGGGTTGGAGGCGCGAATCGACCAAGGCTCCACCCGAGGACCGGCGCGCTCGCCCGTCCGGCACGGCACCGTGATTTCCATGCAGACACAGAACATGGGGACGCAGAACCTGCCGAGCGTCGACCGTCGTGCGGCACTCAAGCGGATGCTGCCCGGAATCGCGGTCTCGATCGTGGTGCCGTTCGTCGTCTACGAGTCCGTTCGGTCCTCGGTGGACAGTGACACGACCGCGTTCGCCATCAGTGCCACCGTGCCGGTGCTCTGGACCGTCGGCTCGCTCGCGGTACGCCGCAGGATCGATCCGCTCGGCGTGTTCGGGACGGTCGTGTACGGCCTGGCGTTGCTCGTCACCTGGCTCACCGGTGGCGGACCGTTGTTCCTGGAACTGCGCGACGCCGTGCCGACCGGGCTGATCGGGCTGGCGTTCCTGGTGTCGGTCGCCGTGCGCCGGCCGCTGATCGTCGTCCTGATGCGCTACTTCGGCCGCTGGAACGCCGGGCTGGCCGGCCGTGCCAGGCAGCTGGCGCCGGTCGCCGGCCCGATGACCGCGCTCGTGGGCGCGCTGTTGCTGCTGCACT
>DASZXM010000222.1:0-10227 GCA_035546415.1 Pseudonocardiaceae bacterium | reverse complement strand
GCCCACGGCCGCGGCTCAGCAGTGCCGTGATCGTCGTCGGGCTGGCCACTGTCTCCAGGCAGCCGCGGTTGCCGCACCGGCACAGCTCCCCCCTCGGCTGCACCGTGATGTGGCCGAGTTCGCCTGCCAGGCCGTGATGGCCGGTCAGCATCCGGCCGTCGCACACCACGCCGGCGCCGATGCCGGACGACAGCCGGACGTACACGACGTTCGCGCAGTCCCTGGCCGCGCCGAAGCGGCGCTCGGCCAGGACGCACGCGTTGGCGTCGTTGATGATCCGCACCGGCAGGCCGGTGCGTTCGGCCAGGGTGGCCGCCGGCCGGGCGCCGACCCAGCCGGGCATGATGTCCTGCGCGTACAGGTCGCCGCTTCCCGCGTCGACCGGGCACGCGATGCCCAGGCCGACGCCGAGGATCCGGTCCCCCGGCACGTCCGCCGTCGCCTGTGCGACCAGGTCGACCGCCGTGTCCAGCGCTCCGCCCGGGTCCTCGTCGACGGCCAGCGGGACCGTGTGGTCCCAGCGCGATGTTCCGACCAGATCCGTCCGGACCGCGCGCACGTGGTCGTGGCCGATGTCCAGACCGATCGCGTACGCACCGTCGGCCGCCAGGGACAGCAGCTGCGGCGGCCGGCCGGTCCGGGTCGCCGCCGTGGCGGTCTCCACGACCAGGCCGGCGCCGATCAGGTCGTAGACCACCGAGCCCACGGTCGCCCTCGCCAGGCCCGTTCGCTGCACCAGCTCCGCCCGCGACAGCTCCGAGCTTTCCGTCAGCGCCTGGAGCACGCGGACGCGGCCCAGATGCCACAGGTTGATCGGCGTCTCGCCGCGCTCAGGTGACAAGTTGGCCACCAGTCAACGATAGCAACCGGCAACGGATGACAGGTTCGGTCAGAAATTGGTTCGAACCTTGACTTCTGTCCATAGTCAGCTGAAGGGTAAGAGCCGCCAGACATCCGATGACATCCGCCGACAGTGCCGCCGGCGTCCGTCGGCTGCCGGAAGGAACCGCCATGGAGGACGAACCGAGATCGCAGCCGACCCGCCGCCAGGTGCTCACGGCAGGCGCCGCCGCCCTGGCGCTCACCGCACTGCCCGGAATCGCCGCTGCGACAACGCAACCGCAGTCCCGGCCGCAGCGCGGCCGGGTGCTCGCCTCGCTGAACGGCACCTGGGACTTCCTGCCCACCACCGGCACCCCGACCCAGCCGCCTGCCGACGGCACGTGGTCGCCGATCCCGGTGCCCGCCGAGTGGAACATGACCTCGGGCGTGTTCGCGACGTCCTGGGACGCCTACGACCTCTTCCGGACACCCGCCGCGTGGAACGACGTCGACGTCGCCTGGTACCGACGCACGTTCACCGTGCCGGACAGCGCGCGCGGCAGGCGGATCGTGCTGCGCTTCGATGCGGTGAACTTCGAGGCGGCCGTGTCCTGCAACGGCGTCCAGGTCGGGCGGCACGCGGGCGGTCTGCTGCCGTTCGAGGCCGACGTGACCGACCAGATCACCTGGGGCGGCACGAACACCGTGCACGTGCTGGTCCGCTCCGGAAACGCCGCCGCCCGCCAGTCCGACGGCTGGCACCACCCCAACGGCTCCTGGTGGGGCCAGACCTGTTGGGGCATCTGGCAGGACGTGTGGCTGCTGGCCCGCTCCCCCGTGTACGTGGCCGACAGCTTCGTCACGACGTCGGTGACCGACAAGACGATCTCCGTGACCACGACCCTGGCCAACGACGGCCCATCAGCGGCCACGGTCGGGGTCGAGCACACCATCCCCGGCGGGCCGCGGTCCACCAGCCGGGCAACGGTCCCGGCCGGCGGCACGGTGACCGTCACGCTCGACCAGGCGTGGCCGAGGCCGCGACTGTGGAGCACGACCGACCCGCACCTGTACGACCTCACCGTGAACGTCCGCGAGCGGCCGACCGGACCGGTGACCGACACGTGGGACGTGCGGTTCGGGTTCCGCGAGATCACCGTGCGCGGCACCGATGTGCTGCTCAACGGCGAACCGGTGATGCTGCGCGGCGACGCGTGGCACTACATGGGTTCGGTGCAGAACAGCCGCGCCTACGCCACCGCGTGGTTCACCATGGTCCGGGCGCTGGGCGTGAACTACCTGCGACTGCACGCGATGCCGTACCCGCCGGTGTACTACGACGTGGCCGACGAGCTGGGCATCCTGCTGGTCGCCGAGTCGGGCATCTACGGCTCGTCGGGCAACTACGCGCTGAACTCCGCCGACTTCTGGGCGAACTGCGCCGACCACCTGGCCGCGCGGGTCCGGCGCGACCGCAACCACCCGTCGGTGTTCGCGTGGTCGGCGGAGAACGAGATGCTCGCCGCGTTCGGCCAGAGCTGGGCGGCGCGGGTCGCCGCGCTCAAATCGGTCGTCACCGCATTGGACACGACCCGCCCGGTGTACTTCGAGGGCGACGGCGACCCACAGGCAGCGGGCGACCTGGAGAGCACGCACTACCCGCTGGAGATCACCACCGGCGGCACCGCGATCCCGGAGTCGGCGTACGCCCTGGCCCCCGGCCAACCGCGCGGCACCTTCTGGGACCGGAAGAAGCCGATGCTGATCAGCGAGTTCAGCTCGATGTACTACGCGACACCGTCCCAGGTGAGCGCGGTCGGCGGACCGGCGACCTACGCCGACCTGGAGGGCCTGTGGTCGGCACACGCCCTGATCGTCGGCGCCCAGATCGAGGGGTTCCGGTACGCGGGCGTCACCGGGATCTCGCCGTGGAACACGGTCTGGTACGGCATGCGGCAGCTGCCGTTCGACCCGGCGCGGGAGAAGCTGCCGACGCCGTCGACCGGTCCACGGCTGGGGCAGGTCGGCCGGTGGGCCACGACACTCAACCCAGGCTTCGAACGCGACCTGCCGGCGTGGCGGCCGAACCCGATCCACGACGCCGTCGCCCGCGTGATGCCGCCGACCGCCGCCCTGGCCACGGACTACCGTACGCATTTCTTCGCCGGCAGCACGCTGACCCGCACCTACGCCGTGTACGACGAGGCCGGCACGCAGCGCGCCGTCACCGTCCGGTGGACGTTGCGCCTGGCAGGCGGCCCGACCCGGTCCGGTTCGACGGCCGTGAGCGTGCGACCGGACGGCAAGGCCGACGTCACGTTCGACGTCCCGGTGCCGACCGTGCGCCGCACGACGGCCGGGAGCCTGACGGTCACCGTCTCCGCGGGCCGCCGGACGCTCTACAGCCACGCGGCCCCGCTCACCGTCCATCCATCCGTCCGGCGGACCAACGCGAAGCCGCTCGCCGCCGCCGTCGTGGAGACCACGACCGCCACGAGCGACGCGCTGGCCGCGCTGGGCGTCACGACGCGGTCGATCACCGACCTGGCCGACCTGCCGACCGGCGCCGAGGTGCTGGTCATCGGCGAGGGTGCCACGGTCACGGCGACCGCCGACCAGCTGGCCGCGCTGACGGCGTTCGTGCACGACGGCGGCCGGGTGCTCGTCCTCGCCCAGCAGACACTGCCGCAACTGTTGCCGTGGCCGGTGCTGGTGTCCGCGTCGCAGCAGACCATCGCGCACGTCGCCGCGCCACACCATCCGGTGCTCGCCGACATCGGCGCCGACGACCTGCGGTGGTGGCACACGACCGACGAGCAGGTCGTGCACAGCGCGCTGGTCAAGCCGAGATACGGCGCGTTCACGTCGCTGGCCGACGTCGGCCCGGGACTGGCGTCCTCGGCGCTGGCCGAAGCACCCTACGGCTCCGGCACGTACCTGTTCTGCCAGTTCCCGGTCGTCGCGGCCACCGCCGAACCGATCGCCGCCGTGCTGCTGCGCAACCTGGTCGACTATCTGGCGGCGCGCCCGTCGACACCACGTGCCCGGCTCGGCGTGGTCACGGCGGACGGCTCCCCCGTCGTCACGACGCTCGGCGCGGCGGCCGTCGACTTCACCGCCGACCCAGATCTGTCCGATGTGGACGTACTGCTACTGGACGGGACGGCGAGCGTGGACAACGTCACCGCGTGGGTGCGGGCAGGTGGCACGCTGTGGCTCAACGACCTCACCCAGGCCCAGCTGAGCGCGATCCTGCCCGGCGTCGCCCTCACCCCGCTGGACGCCGCCCACCAACTCGGCGCCGTGACGACCGGCCACTCCCCCATCGTCGACGGCCTGAACAACGCCGACCTGGACTGGCCCGGTTCGGCGACTCCGCTGGTCACCGCCACCGTGTCCGGCACGGGCGGCACAGCGGCCGTGGCCAGCCGGGGCGTGGACTGGAAGTCGTTCAGCAAGGGCGCCGAGCAGAACAAGTACCAGGTGGCCGCGGAGAGCGCCCGCGGTTTCACGCCGGCCGCCGTGGTGTGGGAGAAACCGGTCGGCAAGGGCCGGGTCGTCGTCGACCAGCTGCGGTGGGCGACCGGCACCCCGCTGCCCGCGCAGACAGCCATCGCGGCCGGCATCGCCGCCGGTCTGGGCGTCGGGTTCACCGCGGGGTCGGGCACCGGGCTGATCGCCACGACCGGCTGGCAGGGCTTCGCCAGCCCGAACGACGGTGACGCGCCCAGGGCGTACGACCGGGACGAGACGACCCGCTGGTCCAGCAACGCGCTCCAGGCACCCGGCATGTACTACGGCCTGGACATGGGTGCGACGCACACGCTGACCAGGATCGTCTGGGACTCCGCGCTGTCACCCGGCGACCTGCCGCGCGGACTACTGGTGCAGACGTCACCGGACGGCAGCACCTATACGACGGTGCTCACCATCCCGGACACGTCGAGCCTCAGCAATGCCGGCGTGCTCACGATCCCGCTCGACTCGGTGTCGACCCGGTACCTGAAGTTCGTCGACACCGGATCGGCGCCCGGCAACTACGTATCCCTGCACGAGCTGTACCTCTTCGGAGCCTGACATGAACCTCGTACGCACCGTGGCGGCGGGCGGTCTGGCCGCCGCGCTCGCCATCGGACTGTCCACAGTGGTCAACGCGGCGTCGCTTCCGGACGTCGTCGCCGACCCGACCGCACTGGTCAACACGTTCATCGGCACCGGCAGCGGCGGCGCCGTGGTCGGACCGGTGGACATGTTTCCCGGCGCAGCGGCGCCGTTCGGCATGCTCACCTGGAGTCCGGACACCACGTCCCGGCCCGCGTCCGGCGGCTACAGCGCCACCGACTCGGCCACCATCGGGCTGAGCCTGACGCACGCGGCCGGCGCGGGCTGCGGCATCGCCGGTGACGTGCCGATCCTGCCGACCGTCGGTGACATCGGCACGAACCCGACGGCCACCACCGCCCCGCTGGACCACACGACCGAGGTGGCGCATCCCGGCTCGTACGGCGCGACGATCGGGTCGGTCGGGGTCGACGTCGCCGCGACCACCCGCACCGGGATCGGCACGTTCACCTACCCGGCGACGGCGTCGGCGAACATGCTGTTCAAGGTCGGTGACTCGCAGGCCACGATGAGCGCCGACACGGTGACGGTGGTCGGCGACGACGAGGTCACCGGCTCGATCACCGAGGGCAAGTTCTGCGACAAGCCCAACTCGTCGACGGTGTACTTCGCGGCGAAGTTCGACCGGCCGTTCGCCGGCTACGGCACGTGGACCGGCAGCACGGTCACGCCCGGCTCGCGGACGGCGTCGGCGACCACGAAGAACTCGGGCGCGTGGGTCGGGTTCGACACGACGTCGAATCCGACGGTGCACCTTCAGGTGTCGGTGAGCTACGTGAGCACGGCCGACGCCGAGGCGAACATCGAGGCCGAACAACACGGCTGGAACGAAGCCGCCGTGGCCGAGCGGACCAGGGCCCAATGGCGTGCGCTGCTGTCCGAGATCCAGATCGGCGGCGGCACGCACGATCAGCAGGTCGAGTTCTACACGGCGCTGTACCACGCGCTGCTCGATCCGAGCGTGGACAGCGACGCCGACGGCAGCTACCTGGGCATGGACGGCCAGGTGCACCACACCCGCACCGCCCAGTACACGACGTTCTCCGGGTGGGACATCTACCGCTCCGAGGTGCCGCTGCTGGCGATGGTGGCACCGGCCCAGACCAGCCAGATGGCACAGTCCCTGGTGAACGACGCCGAGCAGGGCGGCTGGCTGCCGAAGTGGCCGGTGGCGGGCGCGTACACCGGCATGATGGGCGGTGACTCGGCCGACGCGATCATCGCCGAGGCGTACGCGTTCGGCGCCCGCGACTTCGACACCCGCGCCGCGCTCGCCGCGATGGTCAAGGGCGCCACGCAGGTACAGACCGCCGACGACCTGGGCCAGGGTTACTACGCGGAACGGCCCGGCCTGGACTCCTACCTGCGGCACGGCTACGTGCAGAACACCACGTCCACCGACGGTTCGGCCGTGCCGGACGGTGCGTCGCTGACCCTGGAGTACGCCACCGACGACGCGGCGATCGCGGCGTTCGCGCACGCCATCGGGTCGTCGGACACGTACCACACGTTCCTGCGGCGGTCGCAGAACTGGACGTCGATCTTCAACGTGGACTCGGGTTTCCTGCAGCCCAGGGGCGTGGACGGGCACTTCCCGGCCGGCAACCCGGTCACCGACGGGCTGAGCGACTTCGGGCAGTCCGGCTTCCAGGAGGGCAACGCCGCCCAGTACGCGTGGATGGTGCCGCAGGACCTGCACGGCCTGATCACGGCCATGGGCGGTGACGCGGCCGCCGTGTCCCGGCTGGACACGTTCTTCCAGCAGGACAACGTCGGCCCGAACGACCCGTACTACTGGGCCGGCAACGAGGTCGACCTGCTCGCGCCGTGGGTCTACGACTACGCGGGTGCGCCGTACAAGACGCAGGCCGAGGTTCACCGCCTGCTGGACGACGTGTATTCGAACTCACCGGGCGGCGAGCCGGGCAACGACGATCTCGGCGCGATGAGTTCCTGGTACGTGTGGGGCGCGCTGGGCATGTACCCGGAGACACCGGGAGCACCGGTGCTCGCACTGGGCGCGCCGCTGTTCCCGGTCGTGCGACTGCACCTGCCCGGCCACCACGCGACGATCACCGCGCCGGGCGCGTCCGACCACGGCTACGTGGCCCGGCTCGCGGTCGACGGTCACACCGTGCACCGGGACTGGCTGTCGCCGTCGGACCTGTCCGGCCGGGTCGACTTCACGATCGCCAACTCCCCGGACACCCACTGGGCGACCGCACCGGGCGACGAACCTCCGTCGTACCCGGCGGGCCGGCTCACGTTCCCGACGGGCGTCGTCCCGACGGACGTGGCCACCGATCCGGCCGACCTGACGGCGACGGCCGACTCGTCGACACCGGCCACCCTCACGTTCAGCGTCGGTGTCGGCGCGTACGGCGACGCGGCGGCGAAGATCCGGCAGGTGCACTGGACGGCCCGGCCACCGGCGGGCGTGACCGTGCGACCGGCGTCGGGCACGGCCACGGTCAGCGGTGGGAAGGCCACGGCGACGGTGTCGTTCGACGTGGCGGGCGACGCGCCGCAGGGCTTCGAATCGGTCGGGTTCGCGTTGAGCGCCGAGCCGGCCGAGCCGATGCCGACGGTGACCGTGCCGCTCGCGGTCATCGGGCAGGGTGACACGGCCACCATATGCACCACGCTGGGTGCCACCAACGTCGACAACGGACTGACCCAGCGGGAAGGCGGCGACGGTACGACGGCACCGGTCACGGTCGGCGGCGAGTCCGGCCGGACGACGGTCCTGGAGGTGCAGAACGACCTGAACATGTACTTCCAGGTCGACCCGAGGATCGCGCACGACGGCGACTTCGCGGCGTCGGTCACGATCGAGTACTACGACACCGGCACCGGTTCGTGGCAGCTGCAGTACGACAAGCACGGCGGCAGCGCGTACACCGGCATCGCGAACGTGGCGAACACGAACACCGACACGTGGAAGTCGGTGACGATCTCCCTGCCGGACGCGGCCGTCGCGGAGGCGGAGAACAACCGGGCCGACTTCCGGATCGCCTCCGGCTCACCGGTCATCGTGCACAAGGCCACGATGACCGTGTCCGGAACCGGTGTCCTGCCGATGAACCTGTGCCCGTCGAGTTGACCCACCGCGGGCGGCCACTGTCGCTAGTGGCCGCCCGTGCCGGTCGACCACAGTACGGTGCCGGCCGCGCTGTCGATCACGACGTCGCCGTCGTCCCGCAACACCAACGTGGCACCGGAATTCCCGGCCGTGTCGCTCGCCCACACCGGTGCGCCTGCGGCGGTGTACAGCACGAAGTTCCCGTCACCTTGCAGGATCGCCCGCACCGCACCGGAGTTGACGGTGTTCGACGCCCACAGCGGCGTGCCTCCCTGGTACAGCACGAGATTCCCGTCGCCCTGCAGGATCAGCCTGAACCGCCCGTCGCAGGAGGTCAGCGACTGGTCGGCCCCCAGGTACTGGTTGGCGGTCAGTGTGGCGCACGTCTGTGCCGTGGGGCACGCCGACGGCGCGGGCGTGCCGGCGGGCGCGGCACCGGGCACGACCTGCCACTCCGCGAGGCTCGCCGGCGACAGGTCCACCGACGCGCACAGGCCGCCGGCCACCGCCTGCTGAGGTGGGACGGCACCGGTTGCGGTGACCACGTGGTAGGTGCCGGAGTTCAGCCCGAGACCGGCGTAGTTCAGGGTGACACCGTTGGCGTACGCCGTCCCGGACGTCACGTTCGCCAGCGTGATGGCGGCGGCGGTCCTGGTGGTCGCCACCGACGGCACCACCTGGAGCACCCCGGTGTTCGCCAGGACCGCGTAGGCCGGGGCGTACCGCGACAGCTGCGATGCGGCCGTCAGCAGGGTGCCACCCGCGGACCGGTAGGCCGTGAGGTTGGCGTCGACACCGTTGACCGGCAGCACCGCCCGGTACTGCGACAGTTCGACGATTCCCGCGTTCACCTCCTGGCTGGTGACCACGGCGAAACCGGCCTGGTAGCCGTTCCACAGGTTGCTGATCGTATTCTCCGGCGCGAGGAGGTCACCGCCGGAGGTGTCGCCGTACGCCTGGGAGAAGTCGACGTACACGGCGACCGGCTGCTGCGGGTACGAGCCGGACAGGCTTCGCAGCGTGGCCAGCCAGCCGGTGTAGATCGGGTAGCCGACGGTGTCCTTCTGGGTGCCGTCGTGGATGAAGAAGTCCTCGCCGCCACCCTCCGGCAGGCCCATGCCGTAGTTGGCGATCCACTGCACCGCCTGCGCGGCCAGTTGTCCGCTGTCGCCGGGCGCGGTCCACTCCTGGGCCAGCGACACCCCGTACGCACGGGCGAGGCTGCCGAACGTCAGCGTCAGCCCCGGCGACTGGGCCGCGTCCACGATGACGGTGACCGTGTACTGCTTGGCCAGTGCGAAGAAGATGTCCGGGATGTTCGCGTAGTTCACCGCGTTCCCGAAGTGGCCGCCGAAGTAGTAGTACAGCGGCGTGCCACTGGTCACGGCGCGCACGGCGGCGGTGAGCTGCCCGTAGGTCGTCCGCACGCTCCACACCCGGAACTGCTGGTACACGCTGGCCAGCGCCTGCCCGGGTGTGGCGGCGGGCACCTGGTCGAACGATGTGTACGACGTGCCGTTGCGCGAGTTGAACGCCGCGATCGTGCCGTAGGTCCGCGGCAGGTAGGTGCCGTGGAACTCGTCGATGTCGGCCTGCGCCCAGCCGGACGCCCCGCCTGCGTCGTCCCACTGCGCGTCCAGGAAGCCGTAGTCCAGGATGCTGCCGCCGTAGCCGGCCTCGCCCGCGATGTGCCGGACCGTGCTGGTGACGTACGTAAAGTAGGCGGCCTGGTCGGTCGGGTCCCACCAGGCAGGCGCCGGGCTCTGCGAGCCGTCCGCGCCGATCTCGTGGCTGGTCACCCAGGATGCCGGGCTGCCGCCCCAACCGGAGTACCAGAAGATCGGGATCAGCCGGATGCCGGCGGCGTTGGCGTCGGCGAGTTCCTGGTCGAGTTCGCCGAAGCTGAACGTGCCCTTGGTCGGTTCGATCGTGTTCCACGGCAGGTCGATCTCGGCATCGGTGAGCCCGGTCGCGCGCAGTGCCGCGAAATCCGCCTGGGACCATGCGGTGCCGTTGTGGTCGAAGTCCAGCTGTGTGGCCCATATCGGCGCGGCCGTTGTGGCGGCGGCCGACTGGCCGGACCCGGTCATCGCCACTGTGCCGGTCACCAGCAAAGCCGCGGACAACAGGCGCCACCTGCGAACGGTCATGGAGGTACGGTGCCGGCAGAGTCGCCTAACCGTCAAGACTTAGTTAATAGT
>DASZXM010000221.1:0-7293 GCA_035546415.1 Pseudonocardiaceae bacterium | reverse complement strand
GAACTCGACGTCCGCCATCTCCGCCACCAACCACGGCAAGTACGCGTTCGTCCGAGACCTCTGGAACACCAAGACCCCGTCCGGACAGGCCCGTTACTACGACGGCATGCTCTACCTGCTGGGCCTGCTCTACGACAGTGGAAAGTTCCGGATCTGGTCGCCGCACGGCCACACCCGTTGACGGCCGAAGCCCCGCTCCTGGTCCAGGAGCGGGGCTTCGCACGCCAGGGGATTCCGGTCAGGGCTTGGTGGCCGCGACCCCGGCCGGCACGCGCAAACCGGCCGGGTCGGGGACACCGTAGCGGGCGTTGAGGACCAGCATCGCCGCACCAGCCGCGATCACGTCCGTGCCCAGCCCGGTCAGCGTGACGTCGACGGTGAGCCAGTCAGCCCGAGGCACCTCGGTGCGGACGGCCCGTTCGACGGCGTGGCGGTAGATCTCGCCGTGGCGCAACAGATCGGCACCGGCGAGCACCACATGACCGAGATCGAGTGTCTGCAACAGGTTCACCACACCGCTGGCGAGGACCGCGGCAGCGGCGGCCGGGTCAGCGGCCTGGTCGTGAACGGCCTCCAGACAGCCACGACGGCCGCAGACGCACGGCGGGCCGTCGAGCCGCACCACGGCGTGGCCGAACTCGCCGGCGTTGGTGTGCGTGCCGCGGTGCGCCGCGCCACCCAACCAGAGCCCGGCGCCGACCCCGCCCTCGACCATGACCAGGGCGGCGTCGCGGAAACGCGGACCACGCCGCCAGGCCTCCGCGGTCACCCCGGCGGTGACGTCCTTGTCCACCACCACCGGCAGACCCAACGCCCGCGCGGCGAGATCGGCGAGCGGAACGTCGTGCCAGTGCCGCAAGCGGTGCGCGCCGCGCACCGTGCCGGTGGACTGGTCCAGCGGACCGATCATTCCGATGCCCACCCCGATTAACGAGCCGTTCCCGGCACGATGCTCGGCCGTCATGGTGGTGACCCCTGCGGTCAGCCGGGTCAGCAGTTCGTCGGGAGTGAAGTCGTCGGGCAGCGGCGTGGTCGTCGAGGCACGCACCGAACCGGCGAGATCGGCGAGGACGAGCCGCAACGCGCGCCGGGTGACGTGCGCCCCGATGGCCCACCGGCTCTCCGGCACCAACCGGTAGACGGCCGCCGGCTTGCCCACGGCCGCTCGCCGCACACCGGCGGGCGCGATCACGCCCTCGTCGACCAACCGGGCCACCACCTTGGACACGGCCTGCGGGGTCAACCCGGTGACCTCGGCCACCATGCCCCGCTCCACGGTCGGCACGGTCCTGGCCAGCGCGATGACCAGCGCCTCGTGGTAGTCCCGCAGGAAACCCAGGTGCACGGCGTCACACTACTACTAACGCAACAGCGTTGCTAAAGTCGGCGCAGTGGACGACATCAGCTCCCGCCGCCGCTGGTCAGCGCTGCTCGCGCTGGCCCTGGGCGGGGTCGCGATCGGTCTGACCGAGTTCATCCCGGCCGGCCTGCTCCCGCAGATCGCCCGCAACGTCCTCGGCGTCGAATACGCCCGCTCCCAGTCCGATGCGCTGGCACACGCGGGCTGGATGATCACGGCGTACGCACTGGGCGTGGTCGCGGGTGCACCGCTGATCGCCGCCCTCACGGCCCGGATGCCCCGCAAACGCCTGGTGCTCGGCCTGCTGGTGCTGTTCGTGCTCGGTACGGTCGCCTCGGCACTGGCACCCACGTTCCCCCTGATCCTGGCCGCCCGGTTCGTCGCAGGCCTCCCGCACGGCGCGTACTTCGGCGCGGCAGGCCTGCTCGCCGCGTCACTGATGGGCCCGGGCAACGCGGCACGCGGGTTCGCCGCGGTCCTCGGTGGACTGACGGCCGCCAATGTGGCGGGCGTCCCCCTGGTCACCCGGCTCGGCCAGGCGACCAGCTGGCGGATCGCCTACCTGGCCATCGCGGGAGTCTTCCTGCTCGCCCTGCTGGCGGTGGCCGCCACGGTCCCCGACGCACCAGCGGTCGGCGGCTCACCAGCGGCCGAACTGCGCGCCCTCCGCCGCCCCCAGGTCTGGCTGGTCGCCGCAACCGCCGCGATCGGTTTCGCCGGCTTCTTCGCGGTCGACAGCTACATAGCACCGGTGACCACGGAGGTGGCCCACCTGCCGGCGGGGGCGGTCGCGTGGGTGCTGGTGGCGGTGGGCCTGGGCATGACGACCGGCAACGCACTGGGCGGCTGGCTCGCCGACCGCAACCTACGCCGCGCGGTCCTGCTCGGCTTCACAGCGGTCATCGCCGCGGTCGCGTTCTTCGGCCTGGCGGAGAGCACGGCCGTCGGCCTGTTCACCGGCGCGTTCCTGGTAGGTGCGGCCAGCCTGTTCCTCGGTCCCGCCCTGCAGGCCCGCCTGATCGAGGTGGCACCGGGAGCCCAACTGATGGGCGCGGCGGTGAACCAGTCGGCCACGAACATCGCCAACAGCCTGGGAGCCGCCCTGGGCAGCGTGGTCATCGCAGCCGGCCTGGGCTACGAAGCACCCGCGTGGGCAGGAGTAGCCCTGGGAGCACTCGGCCTGGCACTGGCGACAACCAGCTTCGCCGTGGACCGTCACACCGCCGACCCCGACACAGCGAGAACCCCCCAGTCAGCCGCGCGCTGACGTCGGCGGGCCGCTCCGCGACTGCTCACATCCTGGCGCGTCATGGTCGAGGCTCGGTTGGGGTTCGATCACGCGGGTCAGCCCTTCTGTCCGGTGCGTCCCCCGGGCGTGTCCGTCGACGGTGCGAGCGTGTCGATCCAGCGTTCGAGCCGTCGTGCCTGGCGAGCCATCAGCTCGGGTTGTCCGAACGCGTTGCTGAGCAGAGCGCTGCCCTGGTAGGTGGCAACGAGTTCGACTGCCAGGTCGTGGGCGTCGCGTCGTCCCATCGCGCGGAACTGCTGTTCGGCCCAGTCGAGCATGATCCGCATCAACAGGGCGGCGAGCGGATCTGATCCTTCGGCCCGCTTGGCCAGCTCCGAGCCCAGCGTCCCGTACCGGCAGCCGTACTGGGCGACCAACTCCCGTCGGTCGGCGAGCACACCCATGAGCGCCTTGAGGCGAGCTTTGGGGCTGCGATGCTGGCGTTCCAGCGCGGCGATCGCCGAGGTGAGCTGGTCCGCGTGCGTCCGCACGACGGCGGCGACGATGTCGTCTTTCGTCTTGAAGTAGTAATACATGTTGCCGACCAGCACATCGGCGGCCTGGGCGATGTCCGCCAACGTCGTGCGTGCCACGCCGTGCCGGTACACCAGGTCGCACGCGGCGGCGACCAGCCGCTCTCGCTTGCCCACCTGCGCAACCGCGTCGGTTGAGTCAGTCACCACACTCACAGTCTAGACACCGTCCCGGCCGGAACGGTAAGTTGGTTAACCAACCAAATAGCTGACGAGGGGAACCAGGACATGCCGAGCAAGGAATGGTCAGCACTGCGCGACACGTTCGCCGCATGCGCACCCAAGACCGTGGCCGCCCTCATGGCCGCCAATCCAGGGATCGACCTGAGTGGCGTTGACGGCGCGTACCGCCTGGCCGCGGAGCCGACCGACGTGACTTACGAGGAGGTCGTCGCGGCAGGCCTGAACGCGATCTGGGCGAACCCGATGGACGGTGACACCGAGCGGGTGCTGGTCTACTTCCACGGCGGCGGATTCGTCAGCGGCTCGAAGGACAGCCACCGGAAGGTCGCCGCGCATCTCGCCAAGGCAGCCGGTGCTCGCGCGCTGATCCCCGACTACCGGTTGGCTCCCCAGTACCAGTTCCCAGCCCAACTCGACGACGCGCGGTCGGTGTACGACTGGCTGCTCGCGCAGGGTTGTCAGCCGTCGAAGATCGCCTTCGCCGGGGAGTCCGCAGGCGGCAACATCGCGACCGGAACGGTGCTCGCCCTCAAACAAGACGACCGACCGCTGCCCGGCGCGGTCGTCGCCTTCTCGCCGTGGTACGACATGCAGGCCGACAACGGAGCGACGTTCGAGTCCAACGCGGCCACCGACATCGCCATTTCCCGGGAACTGGTGTGGAATTTCGCCCCGATATACCTGGGCGGGCACTCCGCTGCCGATCCGTTGGCCAATCCGTTGTACGCGGATCCCACCGGGCTGCCGCCGATCTTCCTGACCTGCGGCAGCCACGAGACACTGCAGGACAGCGTCGAGCGGTTCGCCGCACTGGCACGGCAGGCTGGGGTCCACGTCGTCCTGCGGGTTGCGGAGGGAATGCCGCACGCCTACCAGTTGATGGTCGGACGGGTGCCCGAAGCGGACGCCAGCATCACCGAGGTGGGAAAGTGGATCGGCGAACGGCTGGGCGACTGAACAGGACCCATCATGCGATTCGCGATATCGATCCCACAGGCCGTCGCCGACGGTACGTTCGACCCGGCCGCCATGCGGGATTACCTGGCGCACGCCGAAGAACTCGGGTTCGACAGTGCGTGGACCGGTGAGCAGGTGCTGGGCACGCAGCCCTTGCTGAGCCCCTTGGCGACCTTGGCCTATGCGGCGGCCTGCACCCGGCACATCCGCCTGGGGTGTGCGATGGTGGTCAGCACGCTGCACAATCCGGTACACCTGGCCAAGACCATCGCCAGCCTCGACCAGATCAGCCGTGGCCGCATCGAGATCGGACTGGTCACCGGCGGCCCGTTCCGCATGTTCTCCGCGTTCGACGTCGACCCAGCCAGCTTCGTGGCCCGCTTCAGCGAGGGACTACGGCTGATGCGACAACTCTGGACCCAGCCTCGCGTCGATTTCGACGGGCGGTTCTGGCAGTTGAGCGACGCCGCGATGGAACCCAAGCCGTTCCAGAAGCCACACCCGCCGATCTGGTTCGGCGGCAGCCACCCGAACGCGCTGCGCCGAGCCGTCCGACTCGCCCACGGCTTCATCGGCGCCGGGTCCTCCACCACGGCAGCATTCGCCCGACAGGCCAGGATCGCCCGTGAACAGCTGCATCAGCAAGGGCGCGACCCCGACGACTTCACCATCGCCAAACGCGTCTACATCGCCGTCGACGACGACGCCGCCAAGGCCCGAGACCGGATCACCGACGCCCTCGACCGCAGGTACGGCTACTTCAAGCTGGGCAACCTCGCCGCAGTCGCGGTCGCCGGCACAGCGGACGACTGCACCGCCGGCCTACGCGCCATCGCCGCCGCCGGAGCGCACACGATACTGCTCAACCCACTGTTCGACGAGCACCACCAGATGCAACGACTCGCCACAGAAGTCATCCCACGACTGGCGTAACCGAGGCCGATCAAGCCCTCCTCGACAGCTGACCAGTCCTGCCTCGCCGGGCTGACAGGCGCCGACAAGAGCCACGTACTGATCGGGCTGGGCGCCACTACGGCTACGCCCGGGCCATCTGCGCCGGTTCCGGTAGCCGGCGCCCCGATCCCCGTTCAATCACTGAAGCCCCGCCCCTCGCGAGGAGGAACGGGGCTTCCGACCAGCGAAAACACACTGGTGGGCGACACAGGGATTGAACCTGTGACCTCTACCGTGTCAAGGTAGCGCTCTCCCACTGAGCTAGTCGCCCGAGGCGGAGACGGGAATCGAACCCGTGTACAGGGCTTTGCAGGCCCTTGCCTAAGCCACTCGGCCACTCCGCCGTAGGAGCGAGCTTCGCGGCGGCCGTCATGTGAGCCGCCTTGCGGGACCGGGGGTCTGCGCAAGCCGCGCCTCCGAGCGGACGACGGGACTCGAACCCGCGACCCTCACCTTGGCAAGGTGATGCGCTACCAACTGCGCTACGTCCGCATGCTCTCCACGTTCGGTGTTGGCCGTTCACCGTCCGTCTCGTGCGAGCGAGACTTTATCGGACGGCCGGCCCGCCGACCAAATCGGGGTGGCCCAACGCCTGCCGGACGGACACCCCGGCCATGTTGATCAGCCGAGATCGGTCGAGATCATGTGGGTGAGCGCCTCGTCGACGTCGACCCACAGGTGCTCGTTGCCGGGGACCACGACGTCGTACGTACGGTCGAGGAAGTCGGCGAACTCCTGGGCGGACGCCTCGAACACGGCGTGCCCGGACGGCGAGCTGAGCTCGACGACGACCACCTCGGGGTCGTGGACGGAGGGGCGGATCCGGACGTCGCCCTCACCGGCGGTGGCGATGAGGCCGTCGGCGAGCAGGTCGCGGGCGAACACCCACTCGACCCAGCCGGCCTTACCGGTGCGGAAGGCCGCCACCACGGCATAGGGATCTCGCGTGTCGTACCTCAGCTCGACCCGGACCGGCACGGCAGGGCACCGGGGTGCCAACAGGTCGAACACCGCGGTTGCGCGGAGCGTCACGTGGTCGTTTCGCATCGTCGTTACCCTTCTGCTCCCTCCCGGTCAGGAAACGACCGAGCTACCCACATGTGACGCGCAAGTGAGCGCAATCGCTCTCACTCTGGCCGCAGATCACCCTTCCGGGCCAGAACTACTTCGCTGAGCGACCGTTTCGCTCCGCTCTGTCACAATTTCCCGCGCTCGCCGCCTCACCGGTTCATCATGGCGGGTGCAGGCCGCCTCGGGAACCGCACCGGTACGAATGTTGGCTGTGCGTAATCTCGCCCACCATCGCCCCGCGATCCACGTACCCTGTTCCGGACCACCCCCCGATTTCCGTCCCAGCGGCACGATCCTGTACTGTCTGCGACGTCGTCGACGGACACCATACGACCGCCGAACCGACAACGGGCGATTAGCTCAGCGGGAGAGCGCTTCGTTCACACCGAAGAGGTCACAGGTTCGATCCCTGTATCGCCCACAGCATATTTTCCCAGCTCAGACGGCCTGTCGATGATCTTCATCGGCGGGCCGTCGGTGATTGTGGGGAGCAAATGGGGAGCACGGCCTGCTGACCACAACCCCGCATCCGAAGAGGTCATGCCGCTTCTGGCTCCACAGCGGGGTTTTCGGCCCAGGTCCACCACCATCCTGCTCCCACCGCTGCTACAGGGCACTCAATGTGTGCACGACCATCCGGTCGGTGACGTGCGAGTAGATGTCGTCGACGTCCTTGCGCTTGTGGCCGAGTCGCACCAGCCGCATGATTCGCGGCACCCGGTCTTCGATCAACCACGTCTCGCGGGTGTGACGCAGGTCATGAAAGTGCGGCTCCTGGTTCAGCGGGTGACCAGCCCTTCTTCTCATCACCAGCCAGGGCGGGCATCCAGAACCGGCGGCGGAAGTTGGACCGCCGATGCAGCCCCCGTTGACCCCGGTGAACACGAACCGGGCGTCGGGGTTGCGCTCCCGGTGCGCCCGCAGCTCGTCGGCCAGGAACGGCGGCA
>DASZXM010000220.1:0-5657 GCA_035546415.1 Pseudonocardiaceae bacterium | reverse complement strand
TGGAGGAGGTGGCCGACGCGGGCGAGGACCGGCTCGTGGCGGTCGAGGACATCGGCCCGAAGGTCGCGGCGTCCCTGGTCGAGCACCTCACCCGGTTGCGTCCGGAACTGGAACGCCTGCGCGAACTGGGCGTCTCGCTGGACGTCCGCGAGGAGGACCTGCCGCCGGTGGTGGCGTCGGACGCGCCCCTGGCCGGCAAGACGGTGGTGATCACCGGCGCGATCAGCGACCCGCGATCGGGCGAGAAGATCCCCCGCCCGACATTCCAGCGCCTGTGCGAAAAGGCAGGCGCGACACCGGCGTCATCCGTCTCGGCCAGCACCGACCTCCTCATCACCGGTGCCGACGTCGGTGCCAGCAAACTCACCAAGGCCGAGAAACTCGAGGTCGAGATCGTCGACCAGGGCGTGATCTGGCAACAACTGATCAACGCCGGAATCGCGTAGGCGACGATGGCCACGCACGCCCGGTACGACGGCCACGCCGACTGGTACGACACGACGTTCCGCGCCTACGGCCGGGAGCAGGGGTCCGCGGGGCTGGTGGCCCGGCTTCTCGGACCGGCGAACCCGGACGATCCGGTGTGCCTGGATGTCGGCTGCGGCACCGGACTCCACGCCGACGTGCTCACCGCGTGCGGTTACTCCGTCGTCGGTCTGGACCTGTCGGCGGACCAGCTCCGGATCGCGGCATCCCGCAACCGGCGACTCGTCCGGGCCGACGCGCGCCGGCTTCCACTGCCGAACGCGTCTGCCGAATGCGTCGGTCGCCGTCGGCGAAGCGGCCCGGGTGCTGCGGCCGGGCGGCCGCCTGGTCTACCTCGGCGGCCGCCCGGCCTATGTCGGCGCCTTCGCCGACCGGCGGCTTCGTCGCCCAGTATCGCCTGCGCCTGACCTCCTCGACGGCCTGGATACCGTCATACGGCACTGCCGGCCCGCGGCGTTCCCTGAACCAGCGCGACCACCGCGTTCGGCCGGCCGGCCCGGCGACCGGAGATCGACACGCCGTCCGCGCGGGCGACCTGGCCCAACCTCGCGACGCCCTAGGCGCCTGCGTTCGCCGGTGTTCCGGTTTCCGTGAGTCCGCGCAGGACCTGCGGCAGTGGGCCCTGGTGCAGGACGCCCAGGCGTTGGGTCGCCCGGGTGAGGGCCACGTACAGTTCCGCCGCGCCGCGGGGGCCGTCGGCCAGGATGCGTTCCGGTTCCACCACCAGGACCGCGTCGAACTCCAGGCCTTTCGTCTGCGCCGGTGGCACCGCACCCGGCACGTCCGGCGGTCCGATCACCACACTCGTGCCCTCGCGGCCGGCCTCGTCCCGGACGAACTCCTCGATCGCGGCCGGGAGTTCGGCGTCCGTGACGAGTCTGGACCACGGCTGGACGCCGTTCGCTCGGACCGATTCCGGGGGTTGGACGCCGGGGGCGAACTCGGCGAGCAGTGCCGCCGCCACCGCCATGATCTCCGCCGGGGTGCGGTAGTTCACCGTGAGCGACCGGTAGACCCAGCGGTCCGGGACGTACGGGTCCAGCATGGTGTGCCACGACGTGGCGCCGGCCGGTGACCGGCGTTGGGCCAGGTCGCCCACCACCGTGAAGGACTTGCCGGGGCAGCGGCGCATCAGCACCCGCCAGTCCATTTCGGACAGTTCCTGGGCTTCGTCGACCACGACGTGGCGGTAGGTCCAGTCGCGGTCCGCCGTCGCGCGTTCGACCAGGTCGCGGGTGTCCTGTTCGACGAAGCGGTCCGCCAGGTCCGCCGCGTAGAGCAGGTCCGTGGCGAACAGGTGGTCCTCGTCGTCCATCGAGTCCGCGCGGCCGACCAGGCTGTCCAGCACCTGTTCGGCGTACGCCTCCTTGGCCCGTCGTTCCCGCTCGGCGGCCCCGTCGTCGGTCTTGTCCCGGCCCAGCAGGTCGACCAGTTCGTCCAGCAACGGCACGTCCGACACCGTCCACGCGTCGCCCACCGCACGCCACAGCGCCTGGTCGGCGCCTGCCGCGCGCAGTCGCTCACCGGACGTGTACAGCGACGCCAACAGTTCCGCCGGCGTCAGGATCGGCCAGAGGTCGTCCAGCGCCGCCGTGAACCCGTCGTCGACGACCAGTTCCTTCACCAGGTCGGCCCGCATCTTCTCCCACGCGTCACGGTCGGAGCGGCTCAGCCAGCCGCGGCCGATCCGGGAGACCGCCCGCTCGGTCAGCACGTACGTGACGATCTCGGCGAACACCGCCCGCGCCTCGTTGTGTGGCAGGCCGCTGGCGCGCGCCTCCTCCCGCGCCCACTCCGCCGTCTCCGCGTCGATCCGGGTCGTCACCGTCCCCACCTGGATCGGCAGCGGTTCCTCGGGCAGTCGCTGCCGGTCGGCGATCGCCGCCCGGAGCACGTCCAGGATCGCCAGCGACCCCTTCAGCCGGGCGGCCTCCGCCGTGTCCTCGGCCGTGACGCGCAGGCCCGGCACGAAGTCACCGGTGGTCATGAACACCACGTCGGTCTCGCCCAGTGACGGCAGGACGCGGCCGATGTGATTCAGGAACGCCGGGTTGGGACCGACCACGAGCGCGCCATGGCGTTCCATCCGCTCCCGGTGGGTGTAGAGCAGATAGGCGACCCGGTGCAGTGCCACGACGGTCTTCCCGGTCCCCGGGCCACCCTCGATCACCAGCACGCCCGGGTGGTCCAGCCGGATGATCTCGTCCTGTTCGGCCTGGATCGTGGCCACGATGTCCCGCATGCCCGTGCCGCGCGGCGCGTTCACCGCCGCCAGCAGGGCCGCGTCGCCGCGTTCGCCGCTGCCGGGGCGGCCGAACACCTCGTCGGTGAAGTCGACGACGTGCCGGCCCCGGGTCTGGAACTGGCGACGCCGCCGCATGCCCTCCGGGCTGGCCGCCGTGGCGACGTAGAACGGGCGCGACGCCGGCGCCCGCCAGTCGACCAGCACCGGTTCGTGTTCGTGTTCCTCGTCGAACAGGCCGATCCGGCCGATGTACGCGTGCTCACCGGCCACGGTGTCCAACCGGCCGAAGCACAGCCCGTTGTCCGCGACGGCCAGCCGCTTCGCCTCCCTGGCCAGCGCGCGCACCTCGACGTCCCGCTCCATCGGCGTGCCGCCGGTACCGCGCAGCGCCGCCTCGTACTCCCCCTTCACCCGCACGCGCTCGGCGTCCAGCCGCGCGTACAGCCCGGCCACGTAGACCCGCTCGGACCGCAACTCGTCTTCGTACCCCTGGTCTGACACATGCCCCTCACGGTGGGTGGCTCGATCGTTCGACTCGGGCCGTTTCCCCTGGTTCCGGCCCTGGCCGGCGATTGTGCGGCACGACCGGGGTCTTGCCGCAAGCCCCCCGGTGCGCTATACGTTGAAGGTGGAGGGGACTGAACGCACCGGCCGGATGACCGACGACGAGATCGTCGTCGAGTTCGCCCTGACCCGCCTGGACAACCCCGACCGCGACATCGAGGAGATCGCCGCGCTCGTCGTCCGGCGGATGAGCCCGGACCAGATGCTGGACCTGGCCTCCCGCAATCTGGCCACCCGTGACGAACTGCGCGGCGCGCTGTTCCCGTCGGCCGTCGAACACGTCCTACGAGTGGTGTTCACCGCCCGCGGTCCCCGAGACTAGCCCGAACTCCGGTCTCCGGCGGCCTCGTGCGGCTGCCGCGCGACGAACGCGTGCGCCACCGGAGTGGCCGCGTGGATGACACAGTTGCCCCGCCGCGTCGTGGTGATCAGTCCGGCGTCGCGCAGCACGGAGGCGTGCTGGCTGGCCGAGGCGATCGACACTCCCGCGCGGCGCGCCAGCTGGGTCGTGGTGCAGCCGCCGTCGGCGATGACGGTGAGCACGGACAGCCGGGTCTGGCCGATCAGCGCGGCCACCGACCGCGGTGACCGATCAGCCCGGTCACCGGCCGCCCAGTCCAGGTCGTGCTCGATCGGGTAGACGAGTACCGGGGGCAGGTCCGGATCCCGCAGCGTGATCGGCTTCTCCCAGCAGAAGAACGACGGCACCAGCAGCAGTCCCCGCCCGGCCAGGTGCGTGTCGCGGTCCTGTGCCGACGGCACCTCCAGCACCGGCGGCCGCCAGCGGACCAGGGGATGCAGCACGGACAGCAGCGTGCCGACGCCCTCGTTGACCAGTGTCGTGGTGCGCACGGTGAGATCGGCGTGCACGGCCGCTCCGATCCGCGGCCAGAACGGGGCGATGCCGACCTGGTGGTAGCGGCGGATCGCCCGGCCGAGGTGGTCCAGCGCGGGCGCTCCACCATCCACAATAGACAGTGTGGTACCGGCCAGTCTCCGGTCCCGGGCCAGCGAGGCGATGTCGGCACGCAGCCGGCCGCGCGGCGTGGTCAGGATCTCGTGCACGGCACGATCCAGATCGTCACCGGCGGCCGGGGTGAGGAAATCCGGCGAGTATCCGCGCGGCGGCGCCAGGTCGAGCAGCCACGTCACTTCTCCCGGTATCCGGTGGCGGATACGCCGGCGCCAATCATCGAATACGAATGCGCCGTCCCGATCCCGAAGTTTGTGCATGCTCAACAACAGTTCCCACGTCAGCTCCGGACCGTTCGCCAACCGAACGCGGGCAAGATCGTCCATTGTGAAATGGATACGCAACACCTGCAAGACCCCCCGGTCATCTCCCCGCGGGGAGCGTACCGGAGGCAGCACCTTTCAGCCACTCCCGAAAGGGTCTCCGCACCGCGCGTCGCCCGTGTGATCGTGGGAGCACCAAGGCACTGACCACCCGGTCAGACCGCTTCCACAACACTTCTGGGGGAAGTCCATGAATCGACTGCGTGCCATCGCGACCGGCGTCGGCGTCGCCGCGTGTCTGGCCATTCCGGCGACGGCCGCCAATGCCACGACGGCCCCGAGCGCATCCGGCGGGGCGATCACGGTGCAGCCGAACAGCGTCGACGCGTTCAACTGCGAATCCGGCTACGTGTGCCTGTACTCGAACACGACCGCACTGGAGGAGGGGAACTGGGCCCTGCGGTACCTCACGTACGGCGTGCACCCGTTCTACGACGAGTACGGCGACCAGTGGCTGGACAACAACCAGACCGGCGGCGCCGTGTTCCGCCTGTGCTACAACAGCAACGGCACGAACTGCACCGGACCGTACGCACCCGGCTACGCGTACGAGGTCGACCTGACGCCGTTCAACTCGATCGTCCTGTCGAAGTCCTGAGTCCCGTCGCCGCACTGCGGTACCGGGACGGCGCCCACTGAGGGGGTGTCACCGGCGAGGGCACCGCCCTCGCCGGTGACGTCGTCGCGGGCGGGCGGCGGGCACGGATTGCCTGTCATTACGCTGACCGTTCGTGCTGGTACTGCACGCCCTGCCGACCGCGGCCGGTGATCTCGCCCTGTGGGCGGAGGACTCCGGCCGGTCCGCGCGCGGCCGCACCGGCGCCGACCACCCGTTCGCGGTACCCGCGACCGAACTGGCCGACCGGTTGGGCGAGGCCGGTTCACCGGCGACGGTCACGGTCCTGCTGCCCTCCCACGGTTGGACGCCCATCGCGTCGCCCGCGCTGGTCCGCGACCCGCTGGCCACCCGGTCGGGCCGCCGTGCGGCTCCTCGGTTGCGACCCTGGCGGGCGCCGGCCGTGCTTCTGGTGCCGGGGCGCGCACTGTCCGCGTTGGACGACCGGCT
>DASZXM010000219.1:0-4698 GCA_035546415.1 Pseudonocardiaceae bacterium | reverse complement strand
GTGGCTGGACGCGTGGGTCCACGACGGACGGTTCCGCGCCGAGTACGTCGTCGGTGGCGTGGTGTCCGGCCGGTGGGCCACCCGGGGCGGCGCCGCGCTGCAACTGCCGAAGGTGCTGCGCACGGCCGTGCGGGCCGACCCCGGCTGGACGTTCGTCGCGGCCGACGCGGCGCAACTGGAACCCCGGGTGCTCGCCGCGCTGTCCGGCGACCAGCGGCTGGCCGAGGTGGCCGGCGACACCGACCTGTACGCGGGTCTGGCGCGTGACTCGTTCGACGGTGAGCGGCACCAGGCGAAGATCGCGATGCTGTCGGCGATGTACGGCGGCACCAGCGGCGGCGCGGGCCCGCTGCTGGCCGTGCTGCGCAAGCGGTTCCCGGACGCCGTCGGGTACGTGGAGGACGCCGCACGGGCCGGCGAGGCCGGGCACATCGTCCGGTCGCGGCTGGGCCGCACCTCACCGGCGCCGTCGGCGGCGCGGCAGGAACTGTTGGCCGGCAACGGGGACGAGCGCCGCTCACGGCAGGCCGCCAAGGAATGGGGGCGGTTCACCCGGAACTTCGTCGTGCAGGCCAGTGCTGCCGACTGGACGGCCGCGCTGCTGGCCACACTGCGCACCCGGCTGGCCGGCAGCGCGCCAACGGCGGAACTGGTGTTCTTCCAACACGACGAGGTTCTGGTGCACTGCCGGCAGGCCGACGCGGACGCCGTGGTCGCCGAGATCGGCGCGTCCGCCACGACGGCCAGTTCGCTCGTGTTCGGCCGGACGGCGGTGCGCTTTCCGTTGGGCGCCAAAGTGGTCGACTGCTACGCCGACGCGAAGTGACGGGCGGGCTCAGTGTCGGTGGTTCGGCCACGTCGGTCGGCGGAACGGCACCGTCGGCGTCGAGTCCGCCCACGCCGAGTCGTCCCACGCCCGGCCCTGCCCCGTCGGACCCTGCCCCGTCTGGCCCTGCCACGGCCGTTCCCGGCGCACGCGGGCCGCGACCGCCAGCGCGCCGCCGGCCACGGTCAGGCCGAGGCCCAGCCACGGCTGTGCGCCCTCGGCCCAGTTCAGGAATCCGAACTGGTAGCTGGTGAACGCGTGCAGGATCGCGGACCCGAGGCCGATGCCGGCCAGCAGTATCCCGATGCGGAGGGCCACCGCGCGCATGTCGGTCGCTGCTCAGTCCCGCTGCAGCGCGTCAGGCGTGAGCTCGTGCACGGAGCGGAGCCCGGCGAGGCCCAGCGTGAGGTCCGTCTCGGCGAGCAGGCTGCGCAGCACGTGCCGCACGCCCGCCTCGCCGGCCAGGCCGAGACCGTACGCGTAGGGCCTGCCGATCAGCACCGCCCGCGCGCCCAGCGCCAGCGCCTTCACCACGTCGGCACCGCCACGCACTCCCGAGTCGAACAGCACCGCCATCCGGTCACCGACGGCGGCGGCGATGCCCGGAAGCGCGTCCAGCGCGCCGATGGCGCCGTCCACCTGCCGGCCGCCGTGGTTGGAGACGATGACGCCGTCCATGCCGGCGTCGGCGGCCAGCCGGGCGTCACCGACGTGCTGGATGCCCTTGAGCACGATCGGCCCGTCCCAGTGCTCGCGCAGGAACGGCAGGTCGTCCCAGGTGCGGTCGGTGCCGGTGAACATCGGCACCCACTTGAGCACGGCGGACGTGACGTCGGCCTCGGGTGGCTGGGGCAGGCCGGAGCGGAACACCGGGTCGGAGAACGGCACCGCAGTGCCCACGCCCCGGATGAACGGCAGGTACGCGCGGTCCAGGTCGAACGGCCGCCAGCCCAGGGTCCACGTGTCCAACGTCACGACCAGGACGGTGAAGCCGGCCGACCGGGCCCGGTCCAGGATGCTGGCGCACACGGCGTCGTCGTTGGGCCGGTACAGCTGGAACCAGCGCGGGCCCGCGCCGCTCGCGGCGGCGACATCCTCGATCGAGTACGACGAGGCGGTCGACATCACCATCGGCACGCCCAGCGCGGCCGCGGCGCGGGCGGTGGCCAACTCACCCTCCGGGTGCAGGATCGACTGCACCCCGACCGGGGCCAGCAGCACCGGCGCCGGCATCGCCGTGCCCAGGACCGTCGTCGCGGTCTCCGACGTCGTCGACCCGGTCAGCATGCGCGGGACCAGCCGCCAGCGGTCGAACGCGGCGAGGTTCGCCCGGTTCGTCGCACCCGTTCCGGCCGCGCCTGCGACGTAGCCGAACGCCTCCGGTGTGAGCGTGCTGCCGGCCACCTGCTCCAGGGCGGCGATGTTCGTGGTGAACGCCGGCACCTGATCGGCGAGGCCCTGCAAGTAGATCTCGCTCTGGTACGCGCCGAGCTGACCAGGCACTGTCGTCCGTCCCTCCGCTGGATTGTGTCCCGGGGCAGCGTAGGTGCAGCGGCCGTGGACGGAAAGTCCAACCTCGATCAGCTGCGGCGCAGGTGTTTGCTGGTCACGGCCGTCACGGCGAGGACGAGTCCGATGACGAGGATCGCGAGCGCGGTGCGGTGCAGCCCTGAATCGGTTGCGGGACCGGAGAACGTGAGTTCCAGCATGGCGGCGGCCAGGTTCGCGCCGACGTACTGCGACGACCGGTACAACCCGGACGCGGTGCCCATCTGCCCCTTCGGGGCGGCCGTGTAGAGCGATGCCTGATTGCCCATCGAGTTGAACCCGTTGGGCAGGCCGAGCACGGCCGAGAGCGCGACCAGGCCGATGATCGGAGCCGTCGAGTCGACCCTGGTCAGCACGAGCGCGGCGGCGGTCATCACGATCGACCCGATCACCAGTGGCATGCGGGGGCCGCGCCGGTCGACCAGTCGCGCCGCGACGGTCGTGGTGATCACGCCGATACCGGCCAACGGCAGCATCACCAGCCCGGCAGTGCCCGGATCGAGGCGCCTGCCCTGTTCCAGCCATGCCGGGACGCCGTAGAAGATCGCGTAGAACGCCAGGTACGTCGTTGCCGTCCGCAGGTACGTGAAGCTCAGCGGCCGGTTGGCGACCAGCAGCCGGACGTCCACGAACGGTTCGCGCGCCCGCCGCTCCCACGTGACGAACGCGACGCCGAGCACGGCGAACACCGGCAGCAGGTACCACTGTGGACTGCCGGTGAGCGATAGCAGCACCACCATCAACGCGGTCATCGACGCGCTGAACAGCAGCAGCCCGGGCAGGTCCAGCCTGCGCAGGACGGACGCCCGCCCGGTGCCGTCCCTGGGCCCGTCCTTCGGCAGGTAGCGCAGCGCGAAGAACGCGGCCACCAGCACGAACGGCAGGTTGACCAGGAAGATCGACGGCCAACTCGCGAACTGCACGAGCAGGCCACCCAGCGTCGGGCCGAACGCGACGGCCACCTGACCGGCGACGGTCAGCACGCCCAGACCGCCGGACACTCCGGTCAGCCCCCGCCGGTCGGCTTCGGCCCGGATCATGGCCAGCCCGGCCGGGTAGGGGGCGGACGTGCCGATGCCGAGCAGGACACGACACACGATGAGCGTGCCGATGTTCGGCGCGAACGGCGCCGCGACGGCGGCGACGGCGATGACCGCCAAGCCGCCGAGGAACACCTTGCGCGGTCCGATGACGTCGGCGATCCGGCCCATCGTGGGTGCGCCGACGGCGGTGGCCAGGTAGAGACCGGAGATCAGCCAGGACGCCGATGCGCCGGCGTGGAACGCGCCGCGGATCTGCACGAGCGCGACGGCGATCATGGACGAGTTGAGCGCCTGCAGCAGGGTGCCCAGGGCGATGGGCACGACGAGCCGGGTGGGCAGCCTGGTGGGGGTCGCGGTGCGCGTCGCGGTCACCTCACGACTCCGCGAGCTTGTCGATCAGCCGGGCCGCGACGAGCAACAGGTCGCGTTCGGCCGGCGTCAGCGTGGTGGACATCGCGACCGACAGCCACTCGTCACGCTGCCGCCGGTCCTCACCGATCAGCTCATGGCCGGCCGGGCTGATGCGCAGCAGGATGCGGCGCCGGTCGACGGAGTCGGGAACGCGCTCGATCAGGCCGCGCCGCTCCAGGTCGGCGACGACCCGGGTGGCCGACTGCGGCTGGATGCGCTCGGCCTCGGCGAGCGCGCTGGCGGTGAGCGGACCCTCACGTTCGACACGGCCGAGGGCGGACAGGTTGGTGAGGCTCAGTCCGTTGTCCGGCCGTTCCTTGCGCAGCCTGCGGTGCAACCGCATGACGCTCATGCGGAGCGTGTGCGCTGCATCGTCTTCCCTCGGCATATAGTCAGCTTAGCTGAGTAATTTTGGCCTTACTGTGCTGCGGGCAGGTGACTTTGACGACAGCATCGATCAGCGTTGCGAAATAAGTGGCCGGTCGGCGTGTCGGATGTCACGATGTTCGCCGTGATTCGACGGTGGCGGACGGACGACCTGGACCGACTGGTGGTGGTGAGCCAGGCGTCGGACCAGCTGTTCGCGGACGTCGGCCTGGATCTGCCACCGGACGATCCGACGGACGAGCTGCTGTCGGCCGAACACGTGCTCGTCGCGGACGTGCCACCGGTGGCGGGATTCGCGGTGATCAACACGGTGGACGGGAACGCCCATCTGGCATCGCTCGCGGTGCACCCGGAGTTCGGCAGGCGCGGCCTGGGCAGCCAACTGCTGGAGGTGGCGTGCTCGGCGACGGATCTTCCGGCGATCACCCTGACGACGTTCGTCGACGTGCCGTGGAACAAGCGGTGGTACGAGGCGCGGGGCTT
>DASZXM010000218.1:0-8617 GCA_035546415.1 Pseudonocardiaceae bacterium | reverse complement strand
GACCTGCTGGCCGGCCAGCAGGAACACGCCCACGCCGTACGCCGCGGTGTCGTCGGCGGTGACCGGCTGCGCACCCCACGGGCCGCTCGCCACGCCCTGCACGTAGCCGAGCAGGCCGCTGGGCCGCAGCGCCTCGGTGGCCATGCCGTGCCAGGCCCGCCGCACGACCGGCGTGTACACCCGTGCCGGCAGGACGCCGTTGTTCACACCCCAGGCCAGCGCGTAGGTGAACAGGGCGGTGCCGCTGGTCTCCGGGCCGGGGTGGTCGAACGGGTTGTTCAGGTCGACGTTCCAGAAGCCGTCCCGACGCTGGTCGTGCAGCAGCGCCACCGCCATGCGGCGGTACACCCCGAGGTACTCGGCGCGGTGCGGGTCGGTGGCCGGCAGGACGCTGAGCACCTTGGCCAGGGCCGCGATCGCCCAGCCGTTGCCGCGGGACCAGAAGACGTTCGTGTGGGCGTAGTGGGCGTCGCGCCACCACAGCCCGGTGCGCTGGTCGAACAGGTGCGACTTGGTGTACTCGAACAGCGTGTGCATGGCGTCCAGTTCCGCCGAACTGCCGTTCATCACGCCCAGTTGCGCGAACGACGGCATCGCCATGTTCAGCGCGTCCACGTAGTTCCAGTACCTGTCTTGTCCGGTGTGGACGCTGGCCACCTCGGCGTCGACCCTGGCCTGCAAGGGCGCCAGCGTGGTCGGGTCCGGGTGGAAGTACTGAAGTGCGAGGTAGGCCTCGCCGGCCGCCTCGTAGTCGGGGAAGAACGGGTTCGGGCCGGTCTGCAGGTCGTAGCCGTTGGCCTGCGCCCAGGGCAGCGTGACGTGGTTCGACACGCCGGTGGTCCGGACCATCGCCAGGTTGCCGACGTGGAAGGTGGAGTTCTGCCAGTCGTTGGACGCGGTGTCGGTGCCGTGGGCGACCCAGTAGGCGGCCGCCGTCGTCATCGCTGTGGTCACGTCGCACGTCACGGCTGTCACCGCCGTTGCCGCCGAACCGGCGTTCGCCTGCGGTGCGGCCACCATGCCCGCGCCGAGCAGGCCGGCTACGAGGGCGGCGAGGTGGCGTAACAGTTGCCGCCGTCTGTTCATGTACATGAACGTGTGTCTCCTTAGTGGCATGGCTCACATACGTGACACTCGCCGGAACGTAGCGGTGCGGGCCTCTCGCTGTCAATCAACACCCCCGTCTCAGCGGAAGATGTTGCGCATCAAGCCGGACGGTTCCCTTTCGCGGCGGCCTGGCGTCGTGTGCGCAACGGCATCGTCGCGTCGGGCCTCGTCTTGACAGTGGATGGGGGGTGCGTCACCATCACGTCGCGAGTGCGCTTGATGGGCTTGACGAGCGGATATGGACCTCGGAGGGCGGGCCGTGGCGGGACTCCAGCGGGTGGGCGGCGGGGAACATCGTGTGATCGCACTGCATGGTTGGTTCGGGTCCGGGGCTGCCTGGGGGCCATTGCTGTCCCATCTGGACGGTTCGCGGTTCACCTACGTCTTTCCCGACTATCGGGGTTACGGTGCCCGGCGGGCCGATGCTGGTGAGCACACCGTGGCCGAGGCCGCTTCCGATGTGCTGGCTCTTGCCGATGAGTTGGGGTGGCAACGCTTTTCCCTGGTCGGTCATTCCATGGGCGGCAGCGTGATGCAACGGGTGCTCGCCGACGCGCCGGATCGGGTGCGGGCGATGGTCGGTGTCTCGCCGGTGCCGGCCAGCGGTGTGCCCTTCGACGAGCAAGGGTGGCAGTTGTTCTCCGGCGCTGCCGACGAGCCGGGCAACCGGCGCGCGATCATCGACCTGACCACCGGCAATCGGCTCACCGGCGTGTGGTTGGACGCCATGGTGCGACACTCGCTCGACAACTCCGATCCGGTGGCGTTCGGCGAGTACCTCACCGCCTGGGCGAAGACCGACTTTCACGCCGAGATCGAGGGGAACGCCGTGCCGGTCAAGGTGATCGTCGGTGAACACGATCCTGCTCTCGGTGAAGCCACCATGCGGGCCACGTTCGCCCAGTGGTATCCGAACCTGGAGATCGAGGTCTTCGGCAACGCCGGCCACTACGCCATCGACGAGGCGCCGGTCGCGCTCGCCAGTGCTGTCGAGCGGTTCCTCGCGGAACGCGGGTGAGCGTGGCATCGCCGGACGTCTTCGATCCGCAGGTTTTCGCGCGCGCCGTGCCGCATGACGCGTTCCGTTGGTTGCGGGACAACGAACCCGTGTCGTGGCAGGCCGAACACGAGGTGGCGGATTGGCCGGCCGGGCCGGGCTACTGGGCCGTGACCCGGTATGCCGACGTGAAGCACGTGTTGCGCAACCCGGACCCGTTCTCGTCGTGGCTGGGCGCCACCCAGATCCGGGACCCCGAGCCCGACGATCTGGGGTTCATTCGGCGCATGATCCTCAACATGGACCCGCCCGAACACAATCGGCTGCGGCGACTGGTGGCCGCCGTGTTCACGCGCCGGCGGTTGGAGTTGTTCACCGAGCAGATCACCGTGCGGGCCCGTCGGCTGCTGGCGGCGGTCGCCGCCGACGGGCACTGTGACCTGCCCGTCCAGGTGACCGACGACTTCCCGCTGGTCAACCTCGCCGATCTGCTCGGCGTGCCCGTCGAGGACCGTGGGCTGCTGTTGCGGTGGACCAATCGGGTGATCGGCTACCAGGACCCGGAGCACGCCGACGTGGTGCGCGACGCCGACGGCAAGCCGATCAACCCCCGCTCGCCGGCGATGCTGCGGGACATGTTCGACTACGCCCACGGACTGGCCGACGCCAAACGCGCCGCGCCCGCCGACGACCTGATGACCGCGTTGGTGCAGGCCGAAGTGGACGGACGGGCCCTGGACGACGCCGAGCTGGAGATGTTCTTCTTCCTGGTGGTGATCGCCGGCAACGACACCGTGCGCAGCGCACTGCCCGGCGGCGTTCTCGCCCTGGCCGAACATCCCGACCAGCAGTTGTTGGTGCGCGAACACCCGGAACTGCTGCCCGGCGCCGTGGAGGAGATGCTGCGCTGGCATCCGCCGGTGCTGTCGTTCCGGCGCACCGCCACCCGGGACACCGAGCTCGGCGGGCAGCACATTCGGCGCGGTGACAAGGTCGTCGTCTACCACGTCTCCGCGCACTACGACGAGCGGCAGTTTCCCGACCCCACGCGGTTCGACGTTCGCCGTGAACCGAACGATCACCTGGCGTTCGGTCAAGGGCCGCACCTGTGCCTCGGCGCTCACTTCGCGCGGCTGCAGATGCGGATCTTCTTCCGGGAGCTGATGGAGTCGTTGCCGCCGGTGCGTCTGGACGGTGCGCCCACTCGGTTGACGTCCAACTTCATCAACGGGCTCACCCACCTGCCGATCGCCTGGAGCTGACGGCTTCGGTGAATTGCCGGCGAACAGGCTGGTAACTGTTGACACGCAGGGGCTGCCGGTCCGCCAGGATGACGGCATGAGACGAGCGCCCGTGCTGTTCGCCGCCCTCCTCGGCATCGCCACCCTGGCCACGGCAGCGCCGTCGGCAGCCGCGAGCCAGCCGTTCACGTCGGCGATCTTCCTCGCGACGCACAACAGCTACTCCGGCGACCTCGACGGTGCCAAGAACTCCATCGACTACCAGCTCGACCACGGTGTGCGATTCATCGAGCTGGACATCCAGGACAACGACTACGCCACCGACCACGACTACTCGCTGGGGCACAGCAGCGCGGGCGACCTCGTCGACCACTCCGGAGGCAATCCGTCGTCCAACCTGCTGCACGACTGGCTCGACCTGATCGCGGCCTGGTCGAACGCGAACCCGACCCACGCGCCGCTGGTCGTCATGCTGGACATCAAGGACGACCTCACGGACAACACGTCCTTCGCGGCCGGCAACCTGGCCGCGCTGAACCAGGAGCTGCGGACGGCGTTCGGCGGCAGCCTGTTGACCGCTTCCGCCTACCAGGCCGGTTCGACCGTGGACGCCTTGCGCGGCAAGGTGTTGACACTGCTGTCCGGTGACCCGGGCACCCGGGAGGAGTACCGGCGGGACACCGGTGACGACCCGGCGGTGGCCGTCAACGCCAACGGCCAGGTCGTCGAGGTGCACGACTCCGGTGCCGGTGCGCTGTGGTACTGGACCGGCACGTACGGCGCGGACGGCCACATCACCTGGCTGCGGCACGGCAAGTACGACAGTGGGACCACACCGGCGGTCGCGCTGAACGCCAACGGTGACATCGTCGAGGTGCACAAGTCCCAGAGCGCCAGCACGCTGTGGTACCACGTCGGGCACCTCGGCTCGGACGGCGAGATCACCTGGTCGGCCAGCCACCAGTACGACAACGGTGTGCTGCCGTCGCTGGTCTTCACCGGTCCCACGACGCTGCGCGAGGTGCACCAGAGCCAGAGCAACAGCCAGAACTGGACGTGGAACGGCACGCTGAACGCCAGCGCCCGGACGGTGACCTGGAGCGGGAACGCGAAGACGTCCGACGCCCGCTACGACAAGACGACGGCCGGTGGCGTGCACGTGTACACCGGTGCCGACGGGTCGACGCCGTCGAACACGCTGCGCTATTCGACGCCCCAGGTCACCGGTGGCCGCGTCCAGTACCAGCAGACGGCGTTCGACGAATACCAGGACGGTGACCCGGCCGAACTGTCCGACGCCCTGTTCTACGCCGCGCCCGCGACCGACACGTCGTTCATCGTCGCCGGCCGGCAGGCCGGTCACCTGGTCCGCGGCTGGGACTTCGACTCGGCGAGCGACGCGACCAGTCCGCTGGCCAACTACCCGGCGTCGAACACGCCGTGGGCGTCCTGGTACCAGACGATGGTCACGCAGGCGGGTGCCGTGCGATAGGCCGTCGGTCCGACACGGTGAGCCCGTACCCGGACCGACGTTATTCGGATGCGCGGGCGGCCGGTGGGCTGTTACGGTGCCGCCACATCCGAGTGACCCGGGGAGATTCGATGCGCGGTGTGACGACAGGCCCCATCCTTCGTCGTCCACTCGTACGCAAGGACCTTCTCCCGGATGCGGATGCTCAATCTCGGCATCGTCGCACACGTCGACGCCGGTAAGACCAGTCTCACCGAACGCCTGCTCTTCGATTCCGGCGCCATCGCCCGGCTCGGCTCCGTCGACGACGGCAGCACCCGGACCGACGGCATGGACCTGGAACGCCGCAGGGGCATCACGATTCGTTCCGCGGTCGCCACGTTCGTCACCGGCGACTGCGAGGTGCACCTGATCGACACACCCGGTCACACGGACTTCGTGGCGGAGGTGGAACGCGCACTCGGCGTGCTGGATGGCGCGATCCTCGTGCTGTCGGCGGTGGAGGGCGTGCAGCCGCACACTCGGGTGTTGATGCGCGTGCTGCGGTCGATGGGTGTGCCCACGCTGGTGTTCGTGAACAAGATCGACCGGGTGGGGGCGCGGGACGCGTCGCTGTTGACGGACATTCGACGGTTGCTCACGCCCGCGGCGATCCCGGTGACCTGGCCGCGGGCCGGTGGTGTGGTCGATCGGGAGTTGGGTGCGGCGGCCGCCGAGGTGCTCGCCGAGCGCAGTGACGCCGTGTTGGAGTCGTACGTGTCGGGGTTGGACCCGGCGTTGGTGCGGCGGGAGTTCGTCCGGCAGGCGCGGGCCGGGTCGGTGTTCCCGGTGTTCTTCGGGTCGGCGATCAGTGGGGTCGGGGTCGACGCGTTGCGGCGCGGGATCGTGGAGTTGCTGCCGGCCGGTGAGCCGGTGGCGGACGGGCCCGTCGACGGTGTGGTGTTCGCGGTGGAGCGGGACAGGGGCAGACGGTATGCGGTGGCCCGGTTGTTCTCCGGGTCGCTGGCGGCGCGGGACACCGTGGACTACGGGCGGGCGGCAGGCCGTGCGACGGCGGTGCTGGACGGTGACGGTCGACCGGCCCGGGTGCCGGCCGGTGGGATCGCCCGGATCGCCGGACTGCCGGGGTTGCGGGTCGGTGACCGCCTCGGGTCCGGCAGCCGCGCGGTGCCCACCGGTTTCCGGGCGCCGACGTTCGAGACGGTGGTGACGTCGGACCAGCCGACCGCGCTGTTCGACGGGCTCAGGCAGTTGGCCGACCAGGACCCGTTGATCAACATCCGGCGTGGGCAGGAGCCCGGCAGCCTCGTCGTGTCGCTGTACGGGGAGGTGCAGCGGGAGGTGATCGCGGCGCGGTTGGCCGAGGAGTTCGGGGTACGGGCGTCGTTCGCGCCCGCGCGGGTGGTGTGCGTGGAGCGGGTGGTCGGCGTCGGGCACGGCGTGCTGCGGATCGGCGACACCGAGCCGGTTCTTTTCGCGACGGTCGGGCTGCGGATCGAACCGGGTCCGGTGGGGTCCGGTGTGGCGTACGAGTTGGAGGCGGAACGCGGCTCGCTGCCGGCGGCTTTCCTGACGGCGATCGAGGAGACGGTACGGGCGGAACTGCGGGGAAGCCGGGAGTGGGCGGTCGTGGACTGTGTCGTCACGTTGACGCACACCGGGTTCTCCAGTCCGGTGAGCACGGCGGCGGACTTCCGGCAGGTCACGCCGATGGTCCTGGCGACGGCGTTGGAGCGGGCCGGCACCGTGGTGTGTGAGCCGTGGGACCGGGTCGAGTTGGACGTGCCGGAGGACGCGATCAGCGCGGTGTTGGGGGCGGTGGTTCGGGTCGGTGGGTTGCCCGAGCCGCCGGTGGTGGATGGAGAAGTAGGATGGGCGGTGATCGAGTCGGAGGTGCCGGCGGAGCGGGTCCGGGATGTGGAACGGGCGTTGCCGGGGATGACGGGTGGGTTGGGGGTGCTGATCGCCCGGTTCGACAGTTACCGGCCGGTTGGTCGGTAGGTCTGGTGCTGGCCTTCGAACAGGGCCGCGATCCGCGGGATCCGGGCCGTGTAGCCGTCGAGTAGTTGGCGGGCCACCGTTGCCGAGTCGACCAAGGGGTGGAGGGCGAACGCCTGGAGTGCTTCCGTGCGGGACCCGGTCGTCGCCGCGCTGATCGTGAGTTGCTCCACCGCCTTGACCTGTTGCATCAGGCCGGATTGGGCAAGGGTCGGTTGGGTGATCGTCAGCGGGTGTGCGCCGTTCGCGTCCACCGTCACCGGGACCTCCACCACCGCGTCGCCCGGCAGGGACTGGACCGTCGTTCCGTTGCGGACGTTCAGGATCATGGTGGACTGTTCGTTGCGGCTGATCGCCGCCATCACCTTCAGCGCCACGCCCGCGTAACCCTGGTGTTCCAGTGCCATCGGGTCCTCCCGGACGGCTGCCGCCCCTTGGATCGTGCCCTTCGCCTCCGCCATGTAGTTCGCGCTGCGGTCGGCCACCGTCGCCCGCCACACCGAGACGTCGCCGCCGGCCGCCATTCGGTCGTAGAAGTCCGCCTGCTGGGCCGCCAGGAACTCGCCTCGGGTCTGGGGGGAGTTCCGGATCGCTCGAACCGCGTCCCGGTTGAAGTAGTAGTACAGGTACTCGTTCGGGATCACGCCCAGGTCGCGCAGCCAGTCGTGGCCGAAGATCTCCGCCTCTTCCAGGGTGGACAGCAGCGCGTCGTCGGCCAGCAGGGTGGGGAGCACGTCCACTCCGTCGTGCGTGACTCCGCGCAGCCAGCCCAGGTGGTTGAGGCCCACGTAGTCGAACTGGGTGCGGGTGCTGTCCAGGCCCAGTGTGTCCGCCACCCGCCTGCCCAGGCCGGACGGCGTGTCGCAGATGCCCAACACGCGGTCGCCCAGGACCGTCCGCATGGCCTCGGTGATCATGCCCGCCGGGTTCGTGAAGTTGATGACGTACGCCTGTGGTGCCAGCGACCGCACCCTGCGGGCCACGTCCAGCATCACCGGGATCGTGCGCAGGCCGTACGCGATGCCGCCCGGGCCGGTCGTCTCCTGGCCCAGCACGCCCAGGTCCAGTGCCACCCGTTCGTCACAGACCCGGGCCGCCAGGCCGCCGACGCGGATCGCCGCGAAGACGAAGTCGCTACCCTGCAACGCTTCGTCCAACACGGTCGTCGTCGTGACCTTCGGGGCGTCCGGCGCGGTCGCGGCCAGTTGGCCGAGGATCGTGGCCATCGCCGTCAGTCGGCCCGCGTCCGTGTCGTACAGCCACACGTCGTCGACGCGCTTGTCCGATGCGTCACCCAACAGCGCCTGGTACACGTACGGGACGCGGAACCCGCCGCCACCCAGGATGGCCAGCTTCATACCACCATCACCTTTCCACCTGCCTGCCGGCACAGATCGACCGTGGCCGGGTCGGCCCCCGCCGTCGTCACCAGGATGTCCACATCGGACAGTGTGCACAGCCGCAGTGAACCCGTGCCGGGGAACTTCGCGTCCGACGCGACCAGGACCACCTTGTCCGCCGCTTCGACCATCGCCTGCTTGAGCGGCGCCTCGACCGCCATGTCGTCCACCACGTGCCCGTTCGGACGCACCCCTGTGCAGCTGAGGAACAGCAGGTCCGCGCTCACCTGACGCAGCGCCGTCGCCGTCAGCGAACCGACCAGGGAACGGTAGTTGCGGCGCAGGACGCCACCCAGCAGCACCAGCCGGACCGTGTCGTCGTCGCGCAGCTCGTCCAGCACCGCCACGTTGCTCGTGATCACCGTTACCGGGCGGCCGCGCAGGTGCCTGGCGATCAGCGGGG
>DASZXM010000217.1:0-11108 GCA_035546415.1 Pseudonocardiaceae bacterium | reverse complement strand
GCGCGTCGTCATCCGGTACTACATCGCCGCCGGTAGCTGCCTGGCCGTCGGCGGCACGCTCGGCGGCCTGCTGGCGGCCGGCACGATCCGCACGCCGCGCTGGCAGCAGGCCGTCCGCCTGGCACACGCGCACCTGAACCTGTTGGGCTGGCTCGGTCTGGCCGTGGTCGGCACCCTGTTCATGCTCTGGCCCGCCGTCCTGCGCACCCGCATGGCCGACACCGCCCCGCACACCGCCCGACGGGTGTTCACGATCACCGTGACCGGCCTGGCCGTCGCCGTCACGGGCGCGTTGCTGACCGGGCTGACCGCGAGCGCACACTGGCTGGCCGCCGCCGGCATGGCCGGCTACGCCGCCGGTGTGGCATACGCGGTGGTCCCCGCCGCCCGCGAACTGCGCGCCGCACCACCACGTTCGGCCGCACCGGTGGCGTTGCTCGCCGGCCACGGCTGGCTGTTCGCCGCCCTGGCCGGCGACATCGCCGGCCTGGCCCGGGGCGGCACCACCGCCGACGACCTGCTCGGCCGGGTGCTGGTGCCGGCGCTCGGCATCGGGGTGGTCGCCCAGACGCTGACCGGCGCGCTGACCTTCCTGGTGCCGGTCACGGTGGGCGGCGGCCCGCTCGGCAACCGCAGGCTGACCGAGGTGCTGGAGTACGCCTGGCTGCCCAGGGCGCTGCTGGGCAACGTCGGGACGCTCCTGCTCGTCCTGCCCGTTTCGAGCGGGCCGCGCGTGCTCGCCTGGGCCCTGGTGGCCGTCGGCTTCGGCTCGTTCCCGGCACTCGTGGTCGCGGCCCTGGAGGCGACGCGCCGACAGCGCGAACCGGCGCACCCCCGGGGCCTGGCCATCGGGTGTGTCACGGCCGTGCTGGCGGTGCTCGCCCTCGCGGGCGCCGGGTGGCCCGGTCACGACGCGGGGGCGACCGCGAAATCCGGTGTGCCGCTGGTGGTCGGCCTGGACGAGTTCGCGATCACTCCGGACGTCATCACCGTGGCCCCGGGCACCGACCTGGTGCTGACCGTGCGCAACACCGGTCGGACGAGCCACGACCTGAAGCTGGACGGCCAGCACGGCACGCGCATGCTGGCCCCCGGTCAGCAACAGACCGTCGACCTCGGTGTCGTCACCCACGACGAACTGGCGTGGTGCACGGTGCCGGGGCACCGCGCAGCCGGCATGACGCTGGCGATCCGCACCACCACGTCCACGGCGACCAACGAACCACCGGACCGGGCCATGGCCGGCATGACCATGCCCATGCCCACGAACACGGGCCCGCCGCCGACCTGGCACCCCTACGACCCGACCCTGCGACCCGCTCCCGGCGGCACCGAACACGACGTGACCCTGCGGGTCGACCAGACAACCGTCGAGGTCGCACCGGGTGTGCGGCAACAGGTGTGGACGTACAACGGCACAGTGCCCGGCCCCGTGCTGCACGGCCATGTCGGTGACGTGTTCACCGTGCACGTGATCAACGACGGCGACATGCCGCACTCCATCGACTTCCACGCCAGCCAGGTCGACCCGGACGTGGCGATGCGGCCCATCCCGCCGGGCGGCGAACTGACCTACTCGTTCCGCGCCGACCACGCCGGAATCTGGCTCTACCACTGCGAAACCGCGCCGATGATCCAACACGTCGCGATGGGCATGTACGGAGCGGTGGTGATCGATCCGCCCGCACCGGACCCGGTCGCGGCGTCCGAGGTGTTCGTGCAGTCCGAGTTCTACCTGGGCAAGAACGGCGGTGTGCCCACGATGTCCCAACTGCTCGCCGCCGACCCGAACCTGGTGGTGTTCAACGGATACGCCGACCAGTACCGCTACGCGCCGATCCGCGTCCGTGTCGGACAGCGCGTTCGCCTGTGGGTGCTGGACGCCGGTCCCAACGAGCCCAGCGCCTTCCATGTGGTCGGTACCCAGTTCGACACCGTGTTCAAGGAGGGCGCCTACCTGGTGCGCCCGGGCAATCCCGCCGACGGCGCCGCCCAGGAACTCGACCTGCAACCGGGCGAAGGCGGCTTCGTGGAACTCACCATCGCCCACCCCGGCACCTACACCATCACCACCCACCGACTCGCCGACGCCGAACGCGGCGCCATGGGCAGCCTCGTCGCCACCCCGTGAGTTGTCGGCCGAAGTGCGACGGGACCTCGCTGACCAGAGCCTTCTCAGCCCTCCACTATGGACCACAGCGGCCCGGTCGGCCGAGTCCGCCGGCTCGGCTACGCTGCCAGCAGGCAGCCGACGTCGACGAGGGGACCCATGGCCAGCGAGAACACCGAGAACACCACCAAGCTCGCGGTGCTCATCGACGCCGACAACGCCCCGCCGTCGATCACCGAGGGCCTGCTGGCCGAGATCGCCAAGTACGGCACCGCGCACGTCAAGCGCGCCTACGGCGACTGGACCGGCAGCAGCCTGCGCGGCTGGAAGGACCAGCTGCTCGCGCAGTCGATCCAGCCGATCCAGCAGTTCGCCTACACCACCGGCAAGAACGCCACCGACGCGGCGATGGTCATCGACGCGATGGACCTGCTCTACTCCGGGCGTTTCGACGGCTTCTGCATCGTCTCCAGCGACAGCGACTTCACCCGCCTCGCCGCCCGAATCCGCGAGTCCGGGCTGACGGTGTACGGCTTCGGCGAACGCAAGACGCCCAAGCCGTTCGTCGCCGCGTGCGACAAGTTCATCTACACCGAGAACCTCAGCCCCAGCCCGGCGGCACCGGTCGACGTGGCCGCCCCGAAGTCCACCACGTCCGCCGCGCAGCTCAAGGCGGACACCGCGCTGGTCAACCAGCTCCGCAACGCCCTGGAGGCGGCATCCGACGACGACGGCTGGGCCCCGCTGGCGTCGGTCGGCCAGATCATCACCAAGCAGCGGCCGGAGTTCGACCCGCGCAACTACGGCTACTCCAAGCTCAGCGACCTGATCACCGCGACGACGTTGTTCGAGTTCGACCGGCGCAGCCCCGGTGACGGCAAGGCCGGAATCATCTACATCCGGGACAAACGGCGCCGATCGGGCAAGTAGTTCGAGTGACATTCGACCTAGGCACCGCTCGGGCCCTGGGTGAATGCTGGACACCTCGATAGCGGAGGTGCCCGGTGAGTGCTGTCGTCGTGACGGACCTGCGCAAGGCATACGGCCCGGTGGAAGCCGTCCGTGGCGTGAGTTTCGCCGTCGAGGAGGGCGAGATCTTCGCGCTGCTGGGACCCAACGGCGCCGGCAAGACGACCACCCTGGAGATCCTCGAAGGCTTCCGGCAGCGGGACAGCGGCGACGTGCGGGTGCTCGGCCACGATCCGGGTGACCGGGCAGCGGGCCGGCTGTTGCGAGAACAGATCGGGTTGGTGTTGCAGGACATCGCCGTGGAGCCGTATCTGACCGTGCACGAGACGGTCGCCCGCAACGCGGGCTACTACCCGAGTCCCCGTGGCGTCGACGAGGTGATCGACCTGGTCGACCTGGCCGAGCAGCGGAAGCGGAAGGTGAAGGACCTGTCCGGCGGCCAGAAGCGCCGCCTGGACCTGGCATTGGGCATGATCGGGAACCCGAAGCTGCTGTTCCTCGACGAGCCGACCACCGGTTTCGACCCGAACGCCCGCCGCGGTGCCTGGGAAGTGGTGGAGAACCTGCGCGCGGCGGGCGTCACGATCGTCCTCACCACGCACTACATGGACGAGGCGCAGGTGCTGGCCGACCGGGTCGCCGTGATCGCCATGGGACAGATCGTCGCTCAGGGCACCCCGGCCACGATCGGCGGACGGGACTCCGAGCTGACGCGCATCCGGTTCGTGCTGCCGGCCGGTACCACCGCCGCCGACCTGCCGGTCGACGCGACGACGGCGGACGGCCTGGTCACCATCCAGTCCGACGAACCCACGGCGCTGCTGCACCGCCTCACCGGTTGGGCGATCGACCGTGGCACCACGCTCGCCCAGCTCTCCGTGGACCGACCCAGCCTGGAAGACGTCTACCTGCGGCTCACCAACAGCGGCGAAACCCAGCAGGAGCAAGCCGAACCGGCGAAACCGCGACGCCGACGCGCACTGGCGAGGAGCCGACGATGACCACCGAAGTCGCAGCCGTACCGCGCCGCAACGACCTGGCGTTACTGGCCCACCAGGTCCGCTACGAGCAGCTGTCGTTCTGGCGCAACCCGCAGAGCGCGTTCTTCACGTTCATCTTCCCCGTCGTGATCATCCTGATCTTCGGCGCGGTGTTCAGCGGTTCCGGCGGTTCGTTCTTCTACGGACTTTCCGCGCTCCAGTACTACGTTCCGACGATCGCCGGGCTGTCCGTGCTCGGCGCGTGCTACAGCAACCTGGCGGTCGTCCTGGCCATGCGGCGCCAGAACGGCATCCTCAAACGGCTGCGGGCCACTCCCCTGCCGGCGTGGGTCTACTTCGTCGGGCTGTTGGCGCACTGCGTGGTGATCAGCGTCATCGAGGTGGCGTTGATCATCGGTGTCGGCCGGCTGTACGGCGTGCCGATGCCCACCCACTGGACGGCGATCCTGGTCACCCTCGTGCTCGGAGCGGCCAGCTTCTGCGCCCTCGGCGTCGCGGTCGCGTCACTGGTCCGCAACGCCGAAGCTGCACCGGCGGTCGTGCAGTTCGTCCTCTTCCCGCTGGTGTTCATCTCCGGCACCTACTTCCCCATCCACTCCGACGTGCTCAACCGCATCGCCGACGTGCTGCCGGTACGCCCGTTCAACCAGGCGTTGTTCGGCCCGTTCGCCGAACACACCGGCTTCGACTGGCCGCACCTGGCGGTGCTGTTGGCATGGGGCGCGGTCGGCGCGGTGGTCGCGGTGCGGCGGTTCCGATGGGACCCGCGTACGGAGTAGCGGTCCGGATCTCGTCGAGTCCGTCGCGATGGCGGGCGGTGGGTTCGACGTGTATGCGGGTCTGCCGTTCGCGTTGCGGGGTCTGGGTAAGCGAACACACTCGCCCACGTCCGTTGGAGCATCGCCGGATCGGTCAACCAATCCCGACGCGTGCATGGCGCAATTGAAACAGGGCGATCCCGGGGGCGACATGGATGTGTCTCCGCCGTGTGGACGCCTCGTTGGTCCGGCGTGGAGCGGCCGGTGTCCGAGCCGAACGGCAATCGGACTCCGGTCGTCATCACGGTGTTGGCCGTGGTCGCCCTCGCGATCTTCTTGTTCTCGCACGTGTGACGAGACATTTCCGTCCGACCGGTGAAAAGCTGGTGTCGATCGACGTGCACGGCCTCGCGGTCACGGCTGATCGAGCTGGCGCAGTACGCCGTCGCGGATGGTCGCGACCGGGACCACGTGTTCGGTGGGCGCCATCGGCTGTCCGGTCGCGTCCACGTAGTCGCGGCCGGGCGGTGGCGTCCCGGTGACGCGAAAAACAGTCGCGTGGGCGATCGTGCCGTCCGCCGCGCGCCACGGGGTGTCCGCGTCGATGATGGCACGCGGGTGTGTGGTGACCGCGCGGATCGCGTCGGGCAGGGGCATTCCGCAGTCGACCAGTTTGGTCAGCACCGTGGCCAAATCGTGCACGGGGCCGTCGATGTTGCGGACGTGGATGTCGGTGCTGATCGAGTACGGCTGGGTGCCGGCCGCGATCGCCGATCGGGCGATGTGAGCCGCGAAACTCGCCGCGCCGTGCCCCACGTCCAGCAGGACGCCCCGGTCCAGCGCGCGCCGCAGGGCGGGGGTCGGCGTGCCGTCCCGGTGCCACGGGTGGCCGGTCTTGCCGTGGAAGCAGTGGGTCGCGACGTCACCCTCGTCGAGCAGGTCGAGGACGTCGGCGATCATCGGCGGCGGTTCGCCGATGTGCACCATCAGCGGCAGTCCGGCCTCTCTCGCCACCAGCCTGGCCAGTTGCAACGGCTGCAACCCCATCCCGCCGACGATCAGGCCGCTGGACCTGACCTTGATGCCGCACACCAGGTCGCGGTGCTCGGCGACCGCGGCCAGCGTCGCGTCGACGTCGATGTACGTCGGGTCGGCCACCTCACGCAGGTGCACCAGGCCGTGCGAGCCGATGTTGAGCCAGATCCGCACGTCCGTGTCGACGCCGGGGAGCACGTGGTCGACCAGGCCGCGCACGGTCGCCTGCCCCGCGCTGCCGGCGTCGGCCAGGACGTGCACACCCTGGTCCAGGCCGACCCGGTCGGCCGGCACGCTGATCTGCGTCACGCCGTCGTAGACGTGGGCGTGGATGTCGACCCAGCCCGGCGACACGAACAGGTCGCCGCGCGCCGCCCCCCGGGTCAGGGTCCAGCGTCCGGCCCCGTCCTCGCTCAGTACGCCGGACCAGGTGCCGTCCGGATCGAACACCGTCACGCCCGACGTGGCAAAGGTCACGACGACCTCCCTTCCCGGTAGCCGAACGCCTTCGACAGCCGTGCCGCCGCTTCGACGACTTCCGGGCCGCAGGCGTGTGCCTGTTTGAGCGAGAACACGAACGCCAGTCCGGACACGCTGACGCCACCGAGCACCGAACCGTCCGCTCCGTACACCGGCGCGCCGACACACCGCACGTTGGGCTCGTTCTCCTGGTCGTCGATCGAGTACCCGCGCTTGCGGACCACCTTCAGCTGCCGATCCAGTTCGGCCCGGTCCACCGGCGGTCCGGCCGATTCGTCACCCTCGATCGCGAGCAGCGTGTCCAGTTCGTCCGGTGACAGGGCGGACAACACCGCCTTGCCGATCGACGTGCAGTGCAGGCGGATCTGCATGCCGATCCGGGACGCCATCTGATACGGCTTGTCACCCTCGATCTTGGACACGTACGTCGCCATACGGCCGGCGCGCACGGCGAAATGAACGGTATGTCCGGTGACTGTCTGAAGTTCGGTCAGGACGGGCCGGGCCGTCGCCGCGAGATCGGCCGGACCGCCGCTCCCGCCGAGCGTGCGCATCGCGGGCCCCGGCGCGTACGCCCCGTCTCCCCTGGCTTCCGCGTAGTTGTTCCGCACCAGCACCTGCAGGATGCGATGGGCGGTCGGCTTGCCCAACTCGGCCGCCTCCGCGATGGCGGCCAACTGACGCGGTGGGCCCGGTATCGATAAAGCTCGCAATACGGCCAACGTCTTCTCAATCGAGTTCACACATCCGCCCTTCGACCACTCTTGACAGATCCTCTCCCAGTCGGATTCCATTGCGCAACAAGGAACGTCGTTTCGTATGGCGGAACGGCCACAATGGCCGCTGATTCTGGCATCGCTTCGCTGTACCTCGGGAAGAGGGTGGGCAGGACTATGAGTGCATGGGACATCGACCGGCGCCGTTTCCTGAAGGTCGGTGGCGCGGCGGCGGCAGGCGTCACGCTGCCGGTGGTGCTGGCCGCGTGTGGCGGCGGCAGCTCGTCCGGCGGTTCGTCGGACGGCTCACTGCGAGTGTCCATGCCGGCCGACATCAAGTCACTCGATCCGCAGAAGCAGGGCGACATCCCCTCGATGAGCGTCGCCAGCAACATCTTCGACACGCTCACCACCCGCGATGCCAACAACAAGCTCGTCGGTGGTCTCGCGACTTCCTGGCAGGCCGTCGACCCGAAGACCTGGCGGTTCACCATCCGCAAGGGCGTCAAGTTCCACAACGGCGAGCCGTGCGACGCGAACGCCGTGGCGTTCAGCATCAACCGCCTGGTCAACCCGGCGACCAAGTCGCCGATCGTGGAGCTGAAGTACGTCACCGGCGCCAAGGCCGTCGACGACCACACCGTCGACTTCGCAATGTCCGCGCCGGACCCGATCATCCCGGAAAAGGTGTCGCTGTTCGGAGGCGTCGTCGTGCCACCGAAGTACCTCCAGCAGCAGGGGGACGCGGGCTTCGCGGCGCACCCCGTGGGCACCGGGCCGTTCAAGTTCTCCTCGCGCCAGCAGGACAACCAGATCGTCATGGTCGCCAATCCCGACTACTGGGGCCAGAAGCCGCAAGTCAAGACGCTGACCATCAAGATCATGCCGACTCCCGCGACCGCCGTCGCCGCGCTGCAGTCCGGCGAGGTCGACATCATCACCGGCGTCTCGCCGGACGCCCTCGCCCAGCTCGGCAGCGGCTCGGGCACCACGACGCACAAGGTGCCCGGCGTCCGCGAGTACTACGTGGCGATGAACACACTGACCGGCGGTCCACTCGCGAACAAGAACGTGCGTCTGGCCATGAACTACGCGGTCGACGTGCCGACCCTGATCAGCACGGTGCTCGGCGGCGCCGCCCAGCGCACGCCGAGCCTGCTGCCCCAGCAGGTGTTCGGCTACGACTCGGCCATCCCCGCGTTCCCGCACGACCCGGACCGGGCGAAGAGCCTGCTCGCGCAGGCCGGCTTCCCGAGCGGCTTCTCCACCCAGCTGTCCGCGTCCACTGTGGACCAGGATGTCACTCAGGCGGTCGCCGGCCAGCTCGCCGCCGTCGGCATCAAGTGCAACGTGAACATCGTGGACGCCACGCAGTTCAAGTCGCTCCTGGTGTCGGGCAACCCACACGCGATGGGTCCCATGTACCTGAGCGGGAACACCGGCTGGACGCTGGACGGCGAGAGCTTCCTGCAGTCGACCATCCGGTCGGACCGCAGGCAGAGCCTGTGGCACAACAAGCAGGCCGACTCGCTCGTCGACGTGGAGGAGACGTCGCTCGCGTCGGACGCGCGCCGGCAGGCTTTCGACCAGCTCCAACAGCTGATGGCCGCGAACGCGCCGTTCGTGTACCTCTACCACGCCAGCAATGTCTATGCGATGCGCGACGGTATCGACTGGACGATGCCGATCAACGGTGTCCTGTCGATGGCGTCGGCCAAGGTCGGCTGAATGGCGACGACGATCTCCCGGCCCCGACCGGCGCCGGGGCCGGGTGCGTTCGCGTTCCTGGCCCGGCGGCCGCTGGCGGTGTTCGTCGTCAAGCGAGTGCTGCAAGCCGTCCTCGTCCTGTTCCTGGTGGCGACGGTGGCGTTCTTCATCATCCGCATCGCGGGTGACCCGGTGCGCGCGCTGCTGCCCGAGGGCGCGACGCTGCAACAGGAACAGGACCTGCGGCACACCCTCGGCTACGACCGACCGCTGTTCGTGCAGTACGTGAGCTATCTGAACGACCTACTGCACCTCAACTTCGGCCAGTCGGTGTTCTTCCAGCAGCCGGCCATGCAGGTGATCATGGACCGGCTGCCCGCCACGGCGGAACTGGCCGCGGCGGCGCTGGTGTTCGCCGTGGTCGTCGCGATCCCGGCGGGGATCATCTCGGCGGTCCGGCGGGGCAAGGCACTGGACAGCTCCGTGATGGCGGCCGTCCTGATCGGACAGTCGACGCCGGCGTTCTTCGTCGGCATCGTGCTGATCCTGGTCTTCGCCGTCGTGCTGCGGGTGCTGCCGGCGTCCGGAATCGGCGGCTTCCCCAACCTCGTGCTACCGGCCATCACGCTCGGCCTGTACTCGGCCGCGATGATCGCGCGCCTGCTGCGGTCGTCGCTGATCGAGGTGCTCGGCGAGGACCACATCCGCACGGCGAAGGCCAAGGGGTTGAGCCCGGCGCAGGTGATCGTGGGCAACGGCCTGCGCAACGCGGCACTGCCCGTCGTCACCATCGTCGGCCTGGAGGTGGGCAGCCTGCTGGGCGGCGCGATCCTCACCGAGCAGGTGTTCTCCTGGCCCGGGGTGGGCAGGTTGACCATCGAGGCGATCACCAACCGCGACTATCCGCTGGTGCAGGCCACGGTGCTGTTCCTCGCGGTGATCTTCGTCGGCGTGAACCTGCTCGTCGACCTGCTGTACGCGTTCCTCGATCCGCGAGTGAGGCTCTCCTGATGACCACCACAGCGGGCGCGCCCGTCGCGCCGGCGGCGATCGCCGAACTGCCGGCCACCCGGCACTTCTTCCTGACCGCGCTGCGCAAAGCGCTGCGGCGCAACAAGGTCGCCCAGGTAGCGGTGGCGATCCTGGTCATCGTGGTGCTTGTGGGCATCTTCGGGCCGCTGATCGCGCCGCACGACCCGACGCTGCAGGATCTCACCGCCCGCCTGAAACCACCCTTCTGGGCGGCCGGGCACGTGCCGGGTCACCTGCTGGGCACCGACGCGCTCGGGCGGGACGTGCTCAGCCGGGTCATCTACGGCACCCGCATCTCCCTGCTGGTCGGCGTCGCGGCCACGCTGATGTCCGGCGTCATCGGCGCCGTCATCGGCATGGTCTGCGGCTACTACCGGGGCTGGGTCGACATGGTGTTCATGCGGCTGGCCGACGTGCAGCTGTCGTTCCCGACGATCCTGCTCGCGCTCGTCGTGGTCGCCGTGCTGGGCCCGAGCCTGTGGTTCGTGATCATCGTGCTCGGCGCGACCGGCTGGGTGACGTACGCGCGGGTGATCCGCGCCGAAGTGCTGTCCCTGCGGTCGCGTGAGTTCGTCACCGCGGCACGCGCGGCGGGCGTGGGTGACGTGCGGATCATGTGGCGACACCTGCGGCCCAACGTCTTCGCGCCGTTGATGACCATCGGCACCCTCCAGGTGGCCGCGATGATCGTCGCCGAGGCGTCGCTGAGCTACCTCGGCCTCGGCGTTCCGCCGACGATCCCGACGTGGGGCGGCATGCTCGCCGACGGTCAGCTCTACATCCGCAGTGCGTGGTGGATCTCGGTGTTCAGCGGCGTCGCGATCATGCTGACCACGCTATCCATCAACGTGGCGGGCGACATGCTGCGCGACATCGCCGACCCGAAGGCGTACCGGTGACCGCCGTGCACGCGCCGGCCAGCCTCGCCACCGAGCTGCGCTGCGACGACAACGGCCACGTCGTGCCGCTCGACCGGCCGGTGACGGTCTGCCCGACATGCGGCAGCCTGCTGGAGATCTGCTACCGGCTGGCGGACGCGCCCGCCGACCTGTTCGAGCGCGCGAGCGCGGACCGGCGGACCGGCATGTGGCGGTGGCGGGCGCTCCTGCCGCTGCCGGCCGGCGGCGAGCCGGTCACGCTGGGCGAGGGCGACACGCCGTTGCTGCCGGCGCCCGAACTGGCCGGCCGGCTGGGCATCGACCGGCGGTGGCTGAAGAACGACACGCTGATGCCGACCGGCAGCTTCAAGGACCGAGGGTTCGCCCTCGCCGTCAGCATGGCCCGCCACTACGGGCTGACC
>DASZXM010000216.1:0-3438 GCA_035546415.1 Pseudonocardiaceae bacterium | reverse complement strand
GCCGTGATGTTCATGACCGACTTGGCCCGGGCGCTGCCCGTGCCGGTGCAGCTGGAGTTCATGGCGGTCAGCTCGTACGGCTCGGCGACGTCCTCGTCCGGCGTGGTGCGCATCCTCAAGGACCTGGACCGCGACATCGCCGGCCGGGACGTGCTGATCGTCGAGGACATCATCGACTCCGGGCTGACGTTGTCCTGGCTGCGCAAGAACCTGATGGCCCGTAACCCGGCGTCGCTGCAGGTCTGCACGCTGCTGCGCAAGCCGGACGCGGTCAAGGTGGACGTCCCGGTCCGCTACGTCGGGTTCGACATCCCGAACGAGTTCGTCGTCGGATACGGACTGGATTTCGCCGAGCGCTACCGTGACCTGCCCTACATCGGCACACTGAAGCCGGAGGTCTATGCGTAAGCACGGGGTTCACGCGGTTTCGCGGTTGGCGAACTGATCACCGGTCTCGGGAACGCTTCCGGGACGTGCGCCGTTGCAGCTAGTGATGGGCGTCGAGATGGTGGTCGGGCTTCGCCCGCCGGGTATACCTGTGCGGGCGGTACGCTGGACCGGTGCGGGGTGTCCCGTCCGGCTGGAGGGTGCGCTACCCCCGGTCGAGCGCGAGTTTGGGAGGGTCGAGGCCGTCGGCCGTAGGTGAATGGACCGTAAGCGCCTGCTACGCAACCCGCTGCTGTGGATAGTCGCGTTGTTGCTCGTGTACTACGCCTTCAGCACGCTGTTCGATGACACCCGTGGTTACACGCAGGTGCCCACGTCCGAAGCGCTCGCTCAGATCAGCGCCGGCAACGTCTCCGACGCCACCATCGGTGACAAGGAGCAGCAGCTTCGGCTCGACCTGAAGAAGCCGGACGCCGACAACGGCGCGACGAAGATCATCACGTCGTACCCGGCGAACTCGGAGCAGGACATCTTCTCCGAGTTGAAGTCGGACAATGTGAACTTCGACACGAAGGTCACGCAGGAGTCGTTCTGGAGCCAGCTGCTGGTCTACCTGATCCCGCTCGGCGTGCTCGTGCTGCTGATGTGGGTGATGATCAACAACGTCCAGGGTGGCGGCAACCGGGTGCTGAACTTCGGCAAGTCCCGGGCCAAACAGCTGTCCAAGGACATGCCCAAGACCACGTTCCAGGACGTGGCGGGCGCCGACGAGGCCGTCGAGGAGCTGCAGGAGATCAAGGACTTCCTGCAGAACCCCGGCCGCTACCAGGCGCTGGGCGCGAAGATCCCGAAGGGCGTCCTGCTCTACGGCCCGCCCGGCACCGGTAAGACGCTGCTGGCCAGGGCCGTCGCCGGTGAGGCCGGCGTGCCGTTCTACTCGATCTCCGGTTCCGACTTCGTCGAGATGTTCGTCGGTGTCGGTGCCTCCCGGGTGCGTGACCTGTTCGAACAGGCCAAGCAGAACGCGCCGTGCATCATCTTCGTCGACGAGATCGACGCCGTCGGCCGCCAGCGTGGCGCCGGCCTGGGCGGCGGTCACGACGAGCGGGAACAGACCCTCAACCAGCTGCTGGTCGAGATGGACGGCTTCGACGCGCGCGGCGGCATCATCCTGATCGCCGCCACGAACCGGCCCGACATCCTGGACCCGGCGCTGCTGCGCCCCGGCCGGTTCGACCGGCAGATCCCGGTGTCCGCGCCCGACCTGCGCGGCCGCCGCGCCATCCTGGCCGTGCACTCCAAGGGCAAGCCGCTGGCCGCCGACGCCGACCTGGACGGCCTGGCCAAGCGCACCGTGGGCATGTCCGGTGCCGACCTGGCCAACGTCATCAACGAGGCCGCACTGCTGACCGCCCGCAAGAACGGGCACGTCATCAGCGGTGCCGCGCTGGAGGAGTCGGTCGACAGGGTGATCGGCGGTCCGGCCCGCAAGAGCCGGATCATCTCCGACAAGGAGAAGAAGATCACCGCCTACCACGAGGGCGGGCACGCGCTCGCCGCGTGGGCCATGCCCGACCTGGAGCCGGTCTACAAGCTGACCATCCTGCCGCGCGGCCGCACCGGCGGGCACGCCCTCGTCGTCCCCGAGGACGACAAGGAGCTGATGACCCGCTCGGAGATGATCGCCCGGCTGGTGTTCGCGCTGGGCGGCCGGGCCGCCGAGGAACTCGTGTTCCACGAGCCCACCACCGGTGCGTCCGCCGACATCGAGCAGGCCACGAAGATCGCCAAGGCGATGGTCACCGAGTACGGCATGAGCGCCCGGCTGGGTGCCGTGAAGTACGGCCAGGACCAGGGCGACCCGTTCCTCGGCCGGTCCATGGGCCACCAGCCGGACTACTCGCTGGAGGTCGCGCACGAGATCGACGAGGAGGTGCGCGCCCTGATCGAGGCGGCGCACACCGAGGCGTGGAACGTGCTCAACACCTATCGCGACGTGCTCGACGACCTCGTCGTCGAACTGCTGGACAAGGAGACGCTGCAGCGCAAGGACCTGGCGCGGATCTTCGTCCGGGTGGAGAAGCGGCCGCGGATCACCGAGTTCAACGACTTCGGTGGCCGCACGCCGTCGGACAAGCCGCCGGTGAAGACCCGCCGGGAGCTGGCCATCGAGCGCGGCGAGCCGTGGCCGGTGGAGGACGCGCACACGCCGGTGGGCACCGTCCCGGCGCCCACCCCGGGCCGCCTGGAGGACCTGAGCAACAACGGCGGCGTCAACACCAACGGCTCGCACACCGGCAACGGCCAGCCGACCTACGGTCCGGCCGGCACCCCGGCATACGGCGGTGGCCAGGACAGCTCGTCGTCACCGGCCGGTCCGCCGTACTACGGCGCGCCGCCCGGGTGGACTCCGGCCACGACGCCGTCCGGGCAGCCGTGGCTGCCGACGAGCGGCAGCGGCGTACAGGACGCGGTGCCGGAGGACGACCAGCCCCGCCACCCTGTGGACACCGATGACCGGGACGCAGGTCGTTGACCTAACCTGGGTTGTCAACCGCGCCCGAGACCGGGCAATTCAGCCGGTGGGAGGTGTGGTGGTGGGCAGCAGTTCCCACGAGGCCGGCGGTGTCCAACAGGTCATCGCCGGCCGACCCGTGTTCGACCAGGCCCGCGCCGAGGCAGCCATCCGGGAGCTGCTGTTGGCGTGCGGCGAGGACCCGGACCGGGAGGGCCTGCGGGAGACGCCCGCCCGGGTCGCCAGGGCGTACCGGGAACTGTTCGCCGGCCTGTTCATCGAACCGGACTCGGTGCTGGCCAGGACGTTCGACGAGAGCCACGAGGAACTCGTCCTGGTCACCGACATCCCGATGTTCAGCTTCTGCGAGCACCACCTGCTGCCGTTCCACGGCGTCGCGCACGTCGGCTACATCCCGAACGAGGCGGGCCGGGTGACCGGCCTGTCCAAACTGGCCCGGCTGGTCGACCTGTACGCCCGGCGGCCCCAGGTGCAGGAACGGCTGACGTCCCAGGTCGCCGACGCGCTGGTCCGCA
>DASZXM010000215.1:0-3361 GCA_035546415.1 Pseudonocardiaceae bacterium | reverse complement strand
GGTCCTGTTGCTGGTGCGACACGGCGACTGGCCGGTTGCAGGGGCCGCCGTCGGACGCTGAACCGACCGTCCATGGGCGGCCGTGCTCACGAGTTCAGGTACGTGAGCACGGCCAGCACCCGCCGGTGGCCGCTGTCGCTGGGTGGCAGGTCCAGTTTCCGGAAGATGTTGCCGATGTGCTTGGTCACGGCCCGTTCCGTGACGACGAGCAGCCTCGCGATCGTGAGGTTGTCGTGGCCCTGGGCCATCAGGTGCAGGACCTCCCGTTCCCGCGCCGTGAGCGCGTCCAGCGGGTCGTGTCTGTTCATCAACTGCGACACCACCTCCGGATCCAACGCCATACCCCCGGCCGCGACCCGGTCGAGGGCCTCCACGAACTCCTCGACCCGACCGATCCGGTCCTTCAGCAGGTAACCGGTGCCGCGCGTGCCGGTCTTCAGCAGTTCGCTGGCGTACGTCTGCTCCACGTACTGGGACAGCACCAGGATCGGCAGGTCCGGAATCCGCTCGCGCGCCTCGATCGCGGCCCGCAGGCCCTCGTCGCGGAAGTTCGGCGGCAGCCGCACGTCGACGACCGCGATGTCCGGCCGATGCTCCAGCAGCGCGGGCACGATTTCCGGGCCGCTGACCGCGATCCCGACCACCTCGTGCCCGACCGCCTTGACCAGCAGCCCGATGCCCTCGCGCAGCAGCGCGTTGTCCTCCGCGATCACGATCCGCACGGCAGCCGCACCTCGATCGTCGTCCCGACGCCCGCGGGCGAGTCGATGCGGGTGGTGCCGTCCAGCGCGGCCACCCGCCGTTGGATGCCCAGCAGACCCGAGCCGCCCGCCTGGTCGGCGCCGCCCTGGCCGTCGTCGCGCACCACGATCAGCAACACGTTCCCCTCCCGCCGCACGGTCACGTCGACGTGTTGCGCCGTGCTGTGCTTGGTCACGTTCGTCAGCGACTCCGCGACGACGAAGTACGCCGCCGCCTCCACAGCCGCGGGCGGCCGGGCCAGGTCGTCCGGCACGTGCACCGTGACCGGGACACGCTGGCCGCCGGCCAGTGCGTGCACCGCGCCCGCCAGACCGCGGTCGGCCAGGATCGGCGGGTAGATGCCACGGATCACGTCCCGCAGGTTGCCCAGCGAGTCCTCGATGCCGTCCCGCGCGTCGTGCAGCATCTCCATCGCCGTCTCCGGTTGGCTGGTGAACGCGCGTTCGGCCAGGCCGAGCCGCACCGCGATGGACACCAGCTGTGCCTGGACGCCGTCGTGCAGGTCGCGTTCGATGCGCCGCAGTTCTGCGCCGTGTGCCTCCAGCGCCTCGGTCCGGGTCTCGGTCAGCTCCTCGACGCGCTGCGCGAGCGCGGCCCCCGCCGTCGGGCGGAGCAGCGCGTCGCCGAACCACACCTGGGCGCGGGCCAGCCACGGCAGCGCCCAGTACACGGCGGCCGCCTCGACCAAGGCCTGCGCGAACGGCAGCGTCAGCGCCTGCGTCCACGTCGTGAGCGGCACGAACGCGGTGACCTCGCCGCGAGGCAGCAGCCACCACCACGCCGGCATCGTCACCGACTCGACGATCGCCGGCCACAGCGCGACGGCCACCACGCCGGTGAAGCAGCTCGTGAGGCCGTGCCCGACCAGCCATGCGGTGTCCCGCCACGTCGCCGGGTCGCACAGCACCGTCAGGGCCTTGCGCGGCCACGTGCCGGTCACCGGCCGGTACGGCGCGTCGATGTCGTGGCCGAGCACCCGGCCGACCCGCCTGCGTTCGGCGGCGGCCAGCGACCGCAGCGGCACGACGGCCTCGGACAGCACGGGCAGCCCGACGAAGCACACGCAGCACACGGCCACGAAGAACACGCCCGCGATGCCGAACAGCGCGGGTAGTCCGGTGCGCATGCCGGTCAGCAACACGGTGGTCGCCCCGGCGCTGCGTTTGATCGCGTTTCTCATCGCAGAACGACCGTAGCGTGCCGGCGGGCGGCGCGAACACCGCTCGGTCACACCGTCATGGTGTAGCTGGCTACACCATCGGCTGGGTGGTGCGGCGGATCGTTTCCGGCCGTGATCCTCCCTAGCGTTCTCGGCCATGGGGAATGGACAGACGGCCGTGGCCACGGCGAGCGCCGTGCGGCTGGAATCGGTGTGCAAGACGTACGGCAGCGGCGACAACGCCGTCACCGCACTGGACGACGTGTCGATCACGTTGCGGCGCGGCAGTTTCACGGCCGTCATGGGACCGTCCGGGTCGGGCAAGAGCACGTTCCTGCACTGCGCCGCCGGCCTGGACCGGCCGACGTCCGGTCGCGTGCTGCTCGGTGACACGGACCTGACCGGCAAGCGGGAAACGGCGCTGACCGAACTGCGGCGGGAAAGGATCGGGTTCGTGTTCCAGGCGTACAACCTGATCGGTGCGCTGACGATCGCGCAGAACATCGCGTTGCCGCTGCGGTTGGCCGGTAAGGCGGTCGACCAGGGGTTCCTCGTCGACGTGGTGCGCTCGGTCGGCCTGGACGTACCGCTGTCCCGGCGACCGGCCAAGCTGTCCGGCGGCCAGCAGCAGCGGGTCGCGATCGCCAGGGCCCTGATCACCCGGCCCGACGTCGTGTTCCTGGACGAACCGACCGGCGCGCTGGACACCCGCACGGCCCGCCAGGTGCTGGGCGTGCTGCGGCAGGCCGTGGACCGGTGGGGCCAGACGGCGCTGATGGTGACGCACGACCCGGTGGCCGCGTCCTATGCGGACTCCGTGGTGTTCCTGGCCGACGGCCGGTTGGTCGGCGAGATGCGGCAGCCGTCGGCGGAGCGGATCGCCGAGCGGATGACGCACCTGGGGGGTAACCGATGAGCAACCACATGCCGTCTCTGGCGTTGCGGACCATCAAGGGCCGCTAGGCCGGTTTCGTGGCCGCGTTCATCGCCATCTGGTGCGCGGCAGCCATGATCACCGCGTGCGGTGTGCTCGTCGACTCCGGCCTGCGGGCCGGCATCCCGCCCGAGCGGTACGCGGCGGCGCCGGTCGTGGCGGCCGCCGACCAGTCGCTGGCGGTGCCGCAGGGCACGGCGCAGCGGTTCGCCGAACGCGTGCCGGTGCCGCCCGCGGACGTCGCGAAGATCGCGCACGTGCCCGGGGTGCGCCGCGCGGTGCCGGACGTGAGCGTGTCCGTCGGGCTCGTCGCGGGCGGCCGGCCGGTCGCCGACGGCAAACCGGTGCTGGCACACGGCTGGTCGTCGACGACGCTGGGCCCGGTGACGTTGGTCGCCGGCCGTGCGCCGCAAGGCCCGGACGACGTGGTGCTGGACGCCGGGCTCGCGGCACACGTGCGGATCGGCGACACGGTAGACGTGACCGACGGCGGTGTGCCCACGCCG
>DASZXM010000214.1:0-8684 GCA_035546415.1 Pseudonocardiaceae bacterium | reverse complement strand
ACCGTTCCCACCGCTACGGCTGCTCTTGCGCCACCGGAGTGGCTGATCGGGGGCCATGACACGCCCTCCTTCGCTCGGCTTCACGGTATCCGTGCCAGCGTAGCGAGGAATTTCTTGCTCTCCGCCGGAGTCAGCGCGGCTCGGGTCAGGTAGTTCCAGATCACCCCGTACTTCTGCTGTTCCGCGGGATCGTTGTCGACATAGCGCGCCGATGTCAGATCTTCGAGATACACCACGTCCAGACCATCCGAGTTCGGCAGCCGGAGCAGGCTGAACGAGAAGCCCGTGGCCGCATGCGCGCCCTTCCCGAACGGGCAGATCTGGATCGTGATGTTCGGTTGCCCCGCCAGTTCGCGCAGTCGCTTGAGTTGGGCGTTCATGACGTCTGGGCCACCGACCTCGGTGCGCAGGACGCCTTCGGCCAGTACGGCATGCAGATGGACAGCCTCGTCGCCACTGAGGCGTTCGTGTCGAGCCATGCGAGCGGCAACGAGACGTTCGACGTCGTCGGGTGGGGGAAGCGGACTGGCCTGCGTGAGAGCGCGGGCGTAGTCCTCGGTCTGGAGCAGGCCGGGCACGAGTTCGACGTCGTAGCTGCGGATCTCGGTCGCGCCCTCCTCCAGGCTGACGTAGCGGCGGAACCAGTCCGGGATCGCCGTGCCGTAGCTGGTGGGCTTGCGACGCTGGCGGGTCTGCTGGCGCAGCCGTTCCAGGTCCTCCCGTTCCCGGCCGGTCACCTGGTACAGGTCCATCAGTTCCCGCAACTCGACCGACTTCATGCCGACGACACCCGACTCGATCCGGCTGATCTTCGACGGCGAACAGTCCAACGCCCGGGCCGCCGTCTCCCGGTCGACGCCCTGCGCTTCGCGATGCCGCCGCAACGCCATGCCCAACTGACGCTTCGGTACGGCCGTGCCCATGGTCCCTGTCACGGGACACAGTCTGCCGCATCACCCGATTGTGTATGCGGGTCGGGGTTGCGACGTGCACGTGCAGATTCCATCCTAAATCTGCTCATGCCAACACCCTCCGACCGACAGGAATGCCCGATGACCTGCACCGCACCCCCGCCGTCGCTGGCCGGCGACCGAACACTGGTGTCCGCCCTGATCGAACACCGGGCGCACGAGCCGGCCTGCGATCCGGAACACGACGTGCTCAGCCTGATCGGCACGATCGGCGAGCTGAGCTGCACGGTCAGCGCCTCGGACGCCGGCAGCGGCCGCTGGCAGTTGACCGGCACCGACCTGCACCGGGTGCTGATCACCGTCGCCGATCTCGCGGCCCACTACGGCGTGCCGGCGTACGAGGGCGACGTGTGGCCCGACGGCACAGCCGTCGGCGGCGACGGCGTGCACCTGCACCTGGCCGAAGCGAGCCCGCACCGCCTCCTGGTCGAGGTGATCGAGGCCGTCGGGTGGGTCGCGGAATGGGTACTGGACCCGGACGGACACCACACCCTGTGCTCCGGCACCGATCGGCACGGCCGGGACCGCGCGTGGCTGGCCGCCGTCCCGGTGACCGAACTGCTGGTGCGGACCTGGTGCCTCGCCGACCGGCTGGGCGTCCGGGAAACGCTGCGCGACCTGATCCGGCAGGACCTGGCGAGCCAGCTGTAGTGCGCTAGCTCGTGTGCGCGATCGTGGCGCTGGCCAGCACGAGGTCGCCGGCGTACAGCACGGCCGTCTGACCGGGTGCGACACCGCGGATCGGCTCGGTCAGCCGGATCACCAGGTCGTCCCCGACGACCGACGCGGACGCGGCGGCGACACCGCCGTGCGCGCGCACCTGCACGGAGCAGTCGGTCACGTCGAGCGCGTCGACCGGCGAGCCGGACGGCCACACCGGCCGGATGCCGGTGATCTCCGTGACGGCCAACTGTTCCCGGGTGCCGACGCGGACCGTGCCGGACACCGGTTCCAGCGACAGCACGTACCGCGGCCGGCCGTCGGCCGCGGGCGCGTCGATGCCCAGGCCGTGCCGCTGTCCTACGGTGAACCCGTGCACACCGTCGTGCTCGGCGAGCACCGCGCCGGTCGCGTCGTCGACCAGCGTGCCGGTGCGCACCCCGAGTTTCTTTGTCAGGAACGCGCGGGTGTCGCCGTCCGGGATGAAGCAGATGTCGTGGCTGTCGGGCTTCTCGGCCACGGCGAGCCCGCGCTCGGCGGCCTCGGCGCGCACGGCGGGCTTGGTGGAGTCGCCGAGCGGGAACATGGCGTGCCGCAGCTGGTCGGCGCGCAGTGACGCCAGCACGTACGACTGGTCCTTGTCCGGGTCGGCGCTGCGCCGCAACGCGGGCACACCGTCCACGACGGACAGTCGCGCGTAGTGCCCGGTGCACACGGCGTCGAACCCGAGCGCGACGGCCTTGTCCAGCAGGGCCGCGAACTTGATCTTCTCGTTGCACCGCACGCACGGGTTGGGGGTGCGACCGGCGGCGTACTCGGCGACGAAGTCCTCGATGACGTCCTCGGTGAACCGTTCGGCGAAGTCCCACACGTAGAACGGGATGCCGAGCACGTCGGCGGCGCGGCGGGCGTCCCGGGCGTCCTCGACGGTGCAGCAGCCGCGTGCGCCGGTGCGCAGCGTGCCGGGTTTCGCGGACAGCGCCAAGTGCACGCCCACCACTTCGTGACCGCACTCGACGGCCCGGGCGGCGGCGACGGCGGAGTCCACCCCGCCGCTCATCGCGGCAAGCACCCGCATGACGTCAGACCTCCACCTGATCGGAGTCGGCGCTCGCCCGCGCCGACCTGCGCGCACCGGCCAGCCCGGCACTGCGGGCCCGGTCCACGACGGCGCCGATGACCTCGGCGACTGCCGTGACATCGGCGTGCGTGGACGTGTGCCCCAGTGAGAACCGCAGCGAACCGCGCGCGGCCGTCGAGTCGGCGCCCATGGCCAGCAGCACGTGGCTGGGCTGGGCGACACCGGCGGTGCACGCGGACCCGGTGGAGCACTCGATCCCGTTGGCGTCCAACAACATCAGCAGGCTGTCGCCTTCACAGCCGGGGAACGTGAGGTGGACGTTGCCGGGCAGTCGGGACGGCCCACCGGCGACGGTCGACGCGCCGGGGTCGCCGTTGACGACGGCATCGGGCACGACGTGCAGGATCGCGGCGAACAGCTCGTCACGCAGCGCGGCGAGCCTGCGTGCCTTGGTGTCCAGGTCGGTGACGGCGCTCCGCAGGGCGGTGGCGAACCCGACGATGGCCGGCACGTCCAGCGTGCCCGAGCGCAGGTCGCGTTCCTGGCCGCCGCCGTGCAGCAGAGGCGTGCACACGGCGTCCCGGGAGAGCAGCAGCGCACCGACGCCGTAGGGCCCGCCGATCTTGTGCGCGGTGAGGGTGAGCGCGTCGGCGCCGGACGCGGCGAAGTCGACGGGCACGGCACCGACGGCCTGCACGGCGTCGGTGTGCAGCGGGATGCCGTACTCGTGGCAGGACCGGGCGATCTCGTGGACCGCGTTGACGGTGCCGACCTCGTTGTTCGCCCACATGACGGTGGCCACGGCGACGGACGTGGGGTCCTCGGCGATCGCGGCGCGCACGGTGTCCTCGTGCACCCGCCCGAACGCGTCCACGTCCAGCCACGTGACGTCGGCACCGTCGTGGTCGGTCAGCCACTGCACGGAGTCCAGCACGGCGTGGTGCTCCACGGACGAGGCGAGCACCCGGCGCAACCGGCTGTCGACGGCCCGCCTGCCCCAGAACGTGCCCTTGACGGCGAGGTTGTCACTCTCCGTGCCACCGCCGGTGAAGATGACCTCGGAGGGGCGCGCACCGAGCGCGTCGGCGATGTCCTCGCGGGCTTCCTCGACGACCCGCCGGGCACGACGGCCGGAGGTATGCACGGCCGAGGCGTTGCCCACGGTGGACAAAGCCTCGCTCATCGCGGCCACGGCCTCGGGCAGCATCGGGGTGGTCGCGGCGTGGTCGAGATACACCATCGAGAGTTCAGGGTAGTCGCCCTTCGGTGCGCCCGGCCGGCACGGCGGCCCCGAACAGGTCGACCAGGCACATCAGGAGGCCGAACACGAACAGTGGCACGGTCGGCTGTGTGGTCGACCCGAGCGCGTTGACCAGCACACCACCCACTCCGACCAGCAGAATGGTCCCGATCATGTCGGCGAGCTGCACGGCGGACGTGTTGAACCCACGCTCGGCGTCGGGCGACTGCTTGAACAGCAACAATGAGATGCTGGACACACCGAGCCCCATCCCGGACCCGCCGATCAACCACGCGGGATACGCGAGCCACCCGGGCGCCCACCGCCAGCCGATCAGGGCGATCCCGGCGACGGCGACCGCGACGAACACGAAGGCGTACCGCAACAGCAGGGCCCGCGAAACGTCGACGTGCCGCCCCTGCCACGCGGCTGCCCCGGCCCACCCGATGGCCGACACGGTGAGCGGCAACCCGGCCTCGGCCGGGCTGTAGTGGTGCACCGAGGTCAGCATGAGCGGCACGTAGGCCTCGACGGACACGAACGCACCGGCGAGCAGCCCACGGGAGAGCACGACGGAGGGCAGTCCACGCGCGGCCCGCACGGTCCCCCGGGGCATCAACTTCCGCAGCGACACCCCGAGCAACACGAGCCCGCCGAAGGCGACGGGCAGGGCAACGAGGTCCAACCGTTGCACGCCGGCGGTGAACGCACTGACCCCCAGGGCGGCACCCACCCCGGCGAGCACGAGCCCCTTGCGTGGTGTGGACCGCTCGACCCGCCCCGCCCGCAACCGCCGGAACACGGGCACCAGCAGCGGCAACACCAACAGAATGAGCGGAATCAACCCGAGAAACACCCACTGCCACCCGAACTGCTGGGTCACGAACCCGGCGACGGGCGGCCCCACGAGCGACGGCACCACCCAGGCGGCGGACATGAGGGCGGACATCGCGGGCCGATCCTTCTCGGAATAGACCTGAGCGGTGACGACGTAGACGGCGACGATCTCGGCCCCGGCACCGATCCCTTGCACGACACGCCCCAGCAGCAGCACACCCATGCTGTGCGCGGTGCCGGCGACCGCCAACCCGCCGGCGAACAGCACCAGGGCCCCGATCATCGGCCCACCGGGCCCCCGCCGGTCGCAAATCCGCCCACCGACAACGGTCCCCACGGCACTGGCGGCGGTGAACGCGGCCAAGGGCCACGCGTAGAACTGACCACCGTGCAGGTCGGCGACGAGAGTGGGCAGGGCGGTGGACACTCCCATGAACTCGAACGCGATGAGGGTGATGACGAGAACGAGCCCCAGGGTGGGCACCCGGTGGTCAGCTCTCCAGAGAGTGGAGCGGTACCGGGAGCCGGCAGCGGCCTTCGTAGCGGTCACGCAACCATGATGCGACCTCCAGTGGGGTGGAGGTCCAGCGATATACCCGCGACGACGCAGGCCACCGGGACCGCGACGAACCGAGCGCCCGGCCGCGCAAGACGAGACCGCACGACACGAGCCCGCCCGACACAAGCCCGCACGACACGAACCCACCCAACACGCGACACCAGCCCACCCGACACGCGACGCCGCACCACACGAGCCCGCGCGGCGCGGCATGCAGCTCAGGCCGTCAACTCGGCCACCGGGTGGGGCACCTCCTCCGGCACGGCTCCGTACAACGCGTCCCGGACCGCCGTCTCCGCCAACCCCGCCAACTCGAACCGGTCCCGGGCCCGCCCCGGCGCGATTTCCGGCAGCACGTGCACCTCGACGACCAGACCACGCAGCCGCGCGGTCCGCCCCACCGAGTCGATCAGCGTCTCGTCGCCGACGAACGCCGGCCACGTGGTCGGCGCCCCGCCGGTCAACCGGTACCGGACGACCACCGGCCGCACCGGCACGCCACCGTCGATCGCCGCCTGGAACAGGGCAGGCCGAAACCGCCCCAGCCCGAGCCCGCACCACGTGGTCCCCTCCGGGCACACGTTCACCAGCGCCCCGCCGCGCAGCGCGGACGCCAGTTCGGTCACGGTCCCGGGCAGCGACCGCAGCCGTGCCCGGTCCAGGAACACCGTCCCGGCACGCGACGCGAGCCGCCCGACGACCGGCCATCCGGCGATCTCGGCCTTGGCGACGGACCGCATCGGCCGGACCGCGTTGACGACGACGATGTCCAGCCACGAGACATGGTTGGACACGACGAGCGCACCGCGGCCGCGCACGCCGACCGTGGCGTCGCCGTGCACCTCCAGCGACGCGCCCATGGCGCGCAGCACACCGCGGAACACGCCGCGCACCAACGCTTCCCGCCACCGCGCCGGCGCCACCACCAGCAACGGGGCCGTCATCAGGCCGCGCAGCAGGACCATGACCGCGCTGGCCAGCCGCAGCACCCGCCGCGGCCACCGCACGGTCGGCATCGTGCCGGCCACGCAGCCCGGCCCGCACGGCGAGTGCGGCATCCAGGCGTGCGCCACACGGGCTCGGCCGGGCAGTACCTGGTCCGCCGTCACGACTCGCCCAGGAAGAACTTGAGATACCGCTGGTCGACGTTGGCCAGCGAGAGCAGGACGAAGAAGTCCGCGACCCCGAAGTCCGCGTCCAGCGCCGGCCGCCCGCACACCCAGGCGCCCAGCCGCAGGTAGCCGCGCAGCAGTGGCGGCACGACCGGCGGGGCGGGGCGGGGCGCGGCGTCCACGTCCCAGGCGACCCGTGGCGCGACCCGGTAGTCGTCGGGCGAGAAATGCTTGCGCCGCACCACGTCCCACACACCGGCCGCCAGTTCGCCGCCGTCGGCGAGCGGCACCGACGCGCAGCCGGCCAGCCACGAGTGCCCGGACAGCAACATGTACCGGGCGATGCCGGCCCACACCAGGCCGACGACCGCACCGGATCTGTGGTCCGGGTGGACACACGAGCGCCCTGTCTCGACGAGCGCGCCCCGCAGGCCGGCCAGTGCCGTCAGGTCGAACTCGGTGTCCGAGTACAACCGGCCGGCCTCGGCGGCCCGGTCGGGCGGCAGCATCCGGTACGTGCCGACGATGTCGCCGCTCTGCTCGTCCCGGACCACCAGGTGGTCGCAGTACGCGTCGAAGTCGTCGATGTCGAGGCCGTCGATGGGGCTGTGCAGCGACGCGCCCATCTCCTCGGCGAAGACCTGGTAGCGCAGCCGCTGCGCGGCCCGCACCTCACTCCCGTCCTGCGCCACCAACAGCGAGTAGTGGCGGGTGGCGCCGTCCGCGGCGCCGTTGCTGACAAGCAGTCGTGGCTGCGTCATGAGGACTGTGTACGGCTCCCGAAGCAAATGCCAGAAGGGCGTGCCGGTGGCCGTGGGATGGAAAGTCGGTGAACAACGAAAACGGGTCGGTCTCCGGTAACCGGAAACCGACCCGATTTCGAACCGCCAATGTCAGCCCTTGCGCTTGACGACTTCCTCCGTCAACTGCGGGGCCACCTTGAACAGGTCGCCGACGATGCCGTAGTCGGAGATCTCGAAGATCGGCGCTTCGGCGTCCTTGTTCACCGCGATGATCGTCTTGGACGTCTGCATGCCGGCGCGGTGCTGAATGGCACCGGAAATGCCCAGCGCGATGTACAGCTGCGGCGCGACCGTCTTACCGGTCTGCCCGACCTGGAACTGGTGCGGGTAGTAACCGGAGTCGACCGCCGCCCGGGACGCGCCGACCGCGGCGCCCAGCGCGTCGGCCAGCTTCTCGACGACCGCGAAGTTCTCCGCGCTGCCGACACCGCGACCGCCGGACACGACGACCGTGGCCTCCGTCAGCTCCGGACGGTCGCCGCCCACGACCGGCTCCCGGGACACGATCCTGGTGGCGCGGGCCGGGTCCACCGCCGGCAGGTCCACACTGGACTGCTCCGCGGCACCCTCGGCGCGTTCGGCGTCGATCGAACCGGGCCGGACCACGATCACCGGCGTGCCGTACGACGCCTTCGACTTCACCGTGTAGGCGCCACCGAAGACGGACTGGGTGGTGACACCCTCGCCGTCCACGTCGACCGCGTCCACGATCAGGCCGGAGTCCAGCCGTGCCGCGAGCCGGCCGGCGACCTCCTTGCCCTCCGCGGAACCGGCGATCAGGATCGCGGCCGGGGACGCCGTGCCCGCGACCGTGGCGAGCGCGTCCACCTTCGGCGTGACCAGGTAGGCGGGGGCGTCGTCGGACTCCACCGCGTAGACCTTCGCGGCGCCGTAGGACGCGAGCGCGTCGTGCACCTTCCCGGCCGTGCCGGGCGCGCCGACGACCACCGCGGACGGCTCGCCGAGCCGGCGCGCGGCCGTCAGCAGCTCACCGGTGACCTTCTTGACCTCTCCGTCGACCTGCTCGACGAGGACCAGAACTTCGGACATGAGCGACTCCTCCTCGTCGGATGTCAGATCAGCTTCTGGGAGACCAGGTACTCGGCGACCTTCACGCCGCCGTCGCCCTCGTCCTCGACCTTGGTACCACCGGTGCGCGCCGGCTTCGGCGCGGCCTCCAGGACCTGCGACCACGCACTGCCCAGGCCGACATCACCGGCGTCGATGCCCAGGTCGGCGACGGTGACCGTCTTCACCGGCTTCTTCTTCGCGGCCATGATGCCCTTGAACGACGGGTACCGCGGCTCGTTGATCTTCTCCGACACGCTGATCAGCGCCGGCAGGGTCGCTTCGAGGCGGGTGAGGCCCTCGTCGCCGGTCTCCCGTTCGACCTTCACGGTGGTGCCGTCCACTTCGACCTT
>DASZXM010000213.1:0-1790 GCA_035546415.1 Pseudonocardiaceae bacterium | reverse complement strand
CGCGCCCTTGTCGAAATAGATCTGCTGGCTGTCGTCCGACTGGACCAGCCGGTAGGTGGTGCCGCCGGGATTGAACCACGCCCCCGCGTGGATCGCCACGCCCGCGTCCAGCGCGGTGCCGTCGGCACCGTAAGCCTTCGCCAAGGGCACCGACGCCCCGGGGGCCAGCAGCGTCGCATTGGCGGCGAAGTGCACCGACCCGCCCTGGATGTTGACCTGCGAAGGCAGCGTGAGGTCGCCCACGACCCGGTCGGTGCTCTCCGTCTCCGGCAGGATGCGGATCACGCCGTCCCGGCCCAGGGTCACCGCCCCGGAGTTGGGCACCGCCGCACCGGTGATGCTGTTGCCCACGTTCGACTGGTAGTAAAAGGGCAGCGACGTGGTGAAGTCGGCCACCGCGTTGACCGAGTTCGGATCGTATTTCGGATTCGAGACGGCGTTGTAGCCCGCGACCAGGTCGACGCGGCCGTTGTAGGCGACCGACGTGCTGCTGTCGATCACCCCCGACTGGTTCACGGTCGCGCCGGTGATATAGATGCTGCCGCGCGGCGCGGAAATCAGGCCGAGCACATTGAGCGCTCCCGGATTGTTCGCCGCGGTGTTGAAGGCGCCGGTGGTCACTCCGAGGTTGGTCGCGTCCAGCCCGGCATTGGTCGCCACGCCGGCGGCCGGCTGGTCGGGCAGCGAGGCGTCCGCGATCTTGCCGACGAACACGTCCAGGCCGCGCAGGGTGGGATCCGCGCTGTTGTGCGCCGTGAAGCCCACCTGCAGGCCCGCGGCGAGGATCGTCTGGCCGTCCTCGGTGGAAATCGTGCCGGCGTTCGTGACGTTCGGGCCGATCAGCGCGATGCGGCCGCCCACGTGGTCGGCGTTGGTCGGCGCCGTGAGCCGCGCGCCGGGCTGGACCACGACGTCGCCGTAGACCGTGCCGACGTCGCCGCTGCCGTCCGTCGCGTAGGGGGTCTGCACCGGCGCGAAACCCTCGGTCGAGGCGACGCCCGGATCGAACCCGTCCGTCGGTCCCTTGCTGCCCGCCGGCTGCGGCACGGCGGAGAACTGGAACTGGGCGTCGGGATTGTTGAGCAGGCCGCGCTGGATGAGATTGTAGTTGATCGGCAGCGAGGAGGCGACGAGGGCATGGACGTTCACCTGCGACGAGCCGCCGAAGATGATGCCGTTCGAGTTCATCAGGTACACCTGGCCGCCGACCTGCTCGTGGCCCTGCGCATCGGGCGCGCCGATGGTCTTGATCGAACCGAGGATCTGCGAGGGCACGCCGCTCGGATCGCGCACGTAGTTGAACGCGATCCACTGGCCCGCGTCCGCCCCGCCCGCGCTCTGGTCGAACGTCACCGTCGTGTTCCTGCCCACGTTGAAGCTCTGCCACGTCAGCATCGCCTGCTGCTGGGTCTGCGTGATGCCGACGTTGCTCGTCGTCGTCGTGGTGCCGTTGGTCGTGCTGGTCTGGGTGGTGACCTCCGGCAGCTCCGCGCCGGTCCAGAGGAGCGGATTCTCCTCCGGGGTGGGCTTGAGGAGATCCTTCGGCACGCCCGGCGCAAGCACGAGGCCGTTGGGCTGGCCGTAGCTGTTCAGCGGGATGCTGGGCAGGTTCGGCCGGAGGTTGTTCGGGCCCGCGATCGCGAGCTTCCGCGCGGCGTCCTGCATCTGCCGCACCGCGGTCAGCGCCTGCGCGGTCCGCGCCAGGCGGTCCAGCGCGCTTGGCGTGGGCGCGGTGGCCGGCGCCGGCGTGTCGGCGGCCGCACCGCCGCCGCTGCTGTCCGCGGCGGCCC
>DASZXM010000212.1:0-16944 GCA_035546415.1 Pseudonocardiaceae bacterium | reverse complement strand
TCACTGGCCGAGGCCACCGCCGCCGCACCGACCGGCAAGCCCGCGACGCTGAACTACCAGCCGCAGGAGAGCGTCGCCGAGGTGACCCACCAGGTCGCCGTCGGCGCCGTCGGCTCCGACGCCCGGGAACGCGACGTGCAGAGTTCGATGGGCCGCGACCACACCACACCCCACCCGGTGCTGCCCAGCGAGCTGATCACCCCGCTGCGGCTCGGTCTGCTGCGCGCGGTGTCCAGCGCCTGGCGGCACGGCGGCGCCCGGGGCGCGGAGAACGCCCTGACCGCCGCCGAAGCCCAGTTCGACGCGCTCACCTCCGACGTCAGCGTCGTCCAGCCGAACCTGCCGATCCTGTTGGGCTCCAAGGACAGCCGGCTGCCGGTCACGGTGAACAACAAGCTGCCGGTGGACATCGCGGTGCGCGTCGACCTGACCGGTGAGCCCGGCCTCCCGTCGGCCGCCAAGGAGGACCTGATCCCGGCCAGCGGCAGCGCCACCCTGTTCATCCCGACCACGGTCACCCGCTCCGGCCGGTTCAGCGCGTTCGCCACGGTTCGCACGCTCGGCGGCACCCAGTTGGGCCAGCAGGCCCGCATCGAACTGGTGTCCAGCGCGTACGGCACGATCATCGTGATCGTCACCGCCATCGCGTTCGGCCTGCTCGTCCTGTTGTCCGGTCGCCGCATCTACCGCCGGGTCCGCGCGGCCAAGGCGGCCGGCCAGCAGCCCGTGCCGCCGCAGCAGCCGGCCGAGGCGCTGGTCGGCGCCGCGGAACCGGCCGACCGGGGACCGAGCGAACAACAGGAGCCGGATCGACCGTGACCCACGAGTCCTGGACCGAACCCATGCCTCGGGTGCCGCGGACACCCGGGCCGCCGCCGTACCCGCCGCCGCCCGCCCAGCAGTACCCGGTCGGCCCGGCGTACCCGCCGGGTGACGGCCCGTACCCGGAGCCGTTCGACGCCGGCACCACCCAGGCCATGCAGCCGGTCCGGCCCGCCACCCGGGAACCGGCGACGCCCTCGCTGGCCAAGGCCAGCGGCTCGATGATGATCGCCACACTGGTCAGCCGGCTGACCGGGTTCGTGCGCCAGGTCGTCATGGTCGGCGTGATCGGCATCGGCGCGGTCAACGACTCCTACAACGTCGCGAACAACCTGCCCAACATCGTCTACGAACTGCTGCTCGGCGGCGTGCTCGCGGCCGTCGTCATCCCTACCCTGGTCCGCGCACAGCACGAGGACGCCGACGACGGCCGGGCGTTCACACAGCGGCTGCTCACCGTGTCGTTCACGGTGCTCGCGGTCGGCACGGTCGTCGCGGTGATCGCCGCGCCGCTGCTGACCAAGCTGTACTTCTCCAGCAACGGCGAGGACCACCCCGAGTTGACCACCGCGTTCTCCCGGCTGATCCTGCCGGAGATCCTGTTCTACGGGATCTTCGGCCTGCTGTCGGGCATCCTGAACTCGCGGCACAACTTCAAGCCCGCCGCGTGGGCGCCGGTGCTGAACAACGTGATCATGTTCGCCACGCTCGGCCTGTACGCGGCGATGCCCGGCCAGATCACCCTGAACCCCGGCCTGATGAGCGAGCCGAAACTGCTGGTGCTGGGCATCGGCACCACGCTGGGCGTCGTCGTGCAGGCGCTGGTTCTGATCCCGCCGCTGCTGCGGATGGGGTTCCGCTTCCGCTGGCGGTGGGGCTGGGACCGCAGGCTCGGCCGGTTCGGCCAACTGGCCATGTGGCTGGTGATCTACACGCTGGTCAGCCAGGTCGCGTACGTCGAGCTGACCAAGGTCGCCACGTCCGGTGTCAGCGGCACGTACACGATCTACTCGAACTCGTGGCTGCTGCTGCAAGTGCCCTACGGCATCCTCGCCGTGTCCATGCTGACCGCGATCATGCCGCGGCTGTCCAAGGCGGCCGCCGAGGGCAGCATGGCCGGCATCCGGGAGAACCTGTCGGTCGGCAGCCGCATGTCCATCGTGCTGCTGCTGCCGCTGTGCGCGGTGATCACCGTGCTCGGCCCGCAGATCGGCGTCGCGCTGTTCGCGATCCGGCACAGCGAGGCCGGCAACGCCGCCGTGCTGGGCCTGTCGCTGACCACGTCGGCGTTCGGCATCATGTTCTACGCGGTCACGATGCTGCAGATGCGGGTGTTCTACGCGATGAACGACGCGCGCACCCCGACCGTCATCAACGCGTGCACGGTCGTGCTGAAGGTCGCGCTGTTCTACACGGCCGGCAAGGTGCTCGACCCGCACCACCTGGTGTACGGCCTGACGTTCGTCAACGGCCTCGGCTTCCTGACCAGCACGCTGATCGGCCAGTACTGGCTGCGCCGCAAGGTCGGCATGCTGGACACGCCGCGCATCGTGCGCACGCTGCTCAAGGTCGCCGTCGCCGCCGCGTGGGGTTCCGGCGCCGCGCTGCTGGTGGCCAAGGGGATCGACGCGATCGTGCCGGCGTCCGCCGGCCTGGCCCGCGCGTGGGCCGTGATGATCGTCGGCGGCATCGTGGGGCTGGGCATCACGTTCGGCCTGATGATGTTGCTCAGAGTGAGCGAGGTGGCTCCGCTCACCCGACGGGTCGGTAGGTTGGTGAAACGTGGTCGACCTGCGTAGACGATCTTCGCGTACGCGTGTCCGGCATGGGGTACCTGTTTTCCCGTAGGCTTGACAGGCGGTAACCGGCAGTAGGTGTTCGGCGGGGTTGGAGCCCGGCTCGGGGCGGCGAGACGGGAGAGAGTCGCGGTGAGTGGGCCGATGGATTACCCAGCGGGGACGGGTGGCGCGAACGCCGGTTTCGGTGTGCGCGCGGCGGCTGCCACGATGCGCCCCGGCGGTGTCGTCGGCGACCGCCGCTACCGGCTGCTCGCCCAGTTCGGCGAGGACCAGCGGGCCGGTGCCCAGTTCTGGCGGGCCCGCGACGGCCAGCTCAACCGGGACGTCGCGCTCACCGTGCTGATCGGCGACCCCGCCGAGTCGCAGGCCGCCGCGGACGCCGGCCGCACCCTGGAACGCGCGATGCACGCGGCGACGTTCGTGCACCCCGGCGTGGCCCGCGTGCTGGACGTGCTCAGCCTGGGCAGCGGGGTCGTGCCCAGTGAGGGCATCCTCGGCATCGTCGTCGCCGAGTGGACCCACGGCACCGACCTGCTCGACGTGGTCAGCGACGGCCCGGTGCCCGCCACCACGGCCACCCGCCTGCTGGAACCGCTCGCCTCCGCCGTGGAGAGCGCCCACCACGCCGGCCTGGTGCTCGGCGTCGACCACCCGCAGCGGGTGCGCGTCACCCCGGACGGCGCGCTGCGCCTGGCGTTCCCCGGACCGCTGCCGATGGCCACCCTGCGGGACGACGTGAAGGGCCTCGGCGCGCTGCTGTACCTGCTGCTCACCGGCCGGTGGGCGCTGGCCAACGGCCCGCAGGCCGTGCCCGGCGCGCCGACCGGCCCGGACGGCACCGTGGTCGCCCCGAACATCCTGCGGCCGATGGTGCCCGCGGAACTGTCCGCCGTGGCCGTGCGCAGCATGGAGGACACGGCGGTCGGCGGCATCCGCACCAGCGCCGCGATCCTGCGCGTGCTGGACCGGGTCGCCGAGGCCGAGGCGGCCACCACGATGCTGCCGCCGGTGCAGGGCACCCCGGGCGGACGGCCGCCGAAGCGGGACGAGGGCGTCTGGATCACCAAGAAACCCGTCACCGACCGGCGGACCAAGCGCAAGCTCGCGGTGTTCGTCACGCTGCTGGCCGTCGGCACGATCGCGATCGTGGTGTGGCTGGTCACGTCGGTGATCGGGTTCTTCTCCAGCTCCGACAACAACTCCGGCACCCCCGTGCCGGGCAGCGGCACGACGGCGCACGTGGCGACGACCACGACGGCCCCGCCCGCCACGACGACGGCGGCACTGGGCGCGCCGGTGAAGCCGACGACCGTCGCCGAGTTCAACGTGCCCGGCCACAACGGCGACAACCCGGGCAAGGCGATGCGGGTGATCGACGGCGACCCGGGCACGGTGTGGAAGACCGACAAGTACTACCAGCCGTTCCCCGCGCTCAAGCCCGGCATCGGCCTGATCGCGACGTTCGCCCAGCCGGTGAAACTGGCCGAGGTGGACATCGACTCGCCCAGCGCCGGCACGGTCGTGCAGATCCGCACGGCCACCTCACCGACCGCGGACATCAACTCGATGCCGGTCATCGGCAACGCCACCCTCACCAACGGGCACACCGAGATCAAGCTCGCCGCCGCCCAGCCGACCCAGTACGTCCTGGTGTGGATCACCACGCTCGCCGGCAGTGGCGCGGACAACGAGTCTTCCATCGGCGAGATCACCTACGTGCAGTCCAAGTGACCACCCGAAAAGTGACGATCATCACTGTCGATATCCTCCAGTGGTGACCGCCGCCGCCAGTTCGGACGCCGACCTCATAGCGGCCCACGCGGCCGGTGACCCCCAGGCATTCGCCGAACTCGTCCGCAGGCACCGCGACCGTATGTGGGCCGTTGCCCTGCGCACCCTCCGCGACCCGGAAGAGGCGGCCGACGCGCTGCAGGAGGCGTTCATCTCCGCCTTCCGCGCCGCCGCGTCGTTCCGCGCCGAATCCCAGGTCACCACATGGCTGCACCGCATCGTGGTGAACGCCTGCCTGGACCGGGTCCGCAGACGACAGGCCCGGCCCACCATCCCGCTGCCCGAGGCAGGCCCCGGCGAACCCGTCGCCGACGGCGACGCCATGTCCGACCGGGAGACCCGCCTGGTGGTCAGCGAAGCGCTCGCCGCGCTGCCCGAGGAGCAGCGCGTGCCGATCGTGCTCGTCGACGTCGAGGGCTACTCCGTCGCCGACACCGCCCGGATGCTCGGCATCGCCGAAGGCACCGTGAAGAGCAGGTGCGCGCGAGGTCGGGCGAAACTCGCGAAACTTCTGGGCCATCTGCGGAACCCGAGTGCAGATGCGAACGTCCCAGATGAAGCGGTTGACACGAACACGGCACGAGGCAAGCAGGGGACACGTCAGTGGGAGGGCCGATGACGGGCAGCAGCCGGCGTGGTGACACGCCGATGGGGCCGCCGTGGCCTGTTGACGTGCTCGCCGACCTGCACGCGGGCGTGTTCGACGACGCGGCCGACCTGCTCCCGAGGGCGCGGCAGGACCCGGACGCGCGGGCGGTGCTGGACGCGCTGGACGCGACACGCGCCGAACTGGGCGGCCTGACCGCCCGGCCGGCGCCCATGCCGGAACGGTTCGCCGCCCGGCTGGACGCGGCCATCGCGGCCGAGGCCAAGGCCATGTTCCCGGCGGCGACACCACCCCGGGAACACCAGCCCCGGCAGCCGGTCACTCCGGAGCAGGGGCCTGTGGCACCCGTCGTCGATCTGGCCGCGGCGAGGAAACGCCGCAACCAGCGTGTCGGCTGGGGGGTCGGCACGCTGGTCGCGGCGGCCGCCGTCGCCGTCGCCGTGATCGTCATCCCGCACGGGAAACAGCCCCTCGGCGGGGTCGCGGCGGCCCCGCCGACGTCCACCGACACCGGTGTCGGCTCGGCGCCACCCGGCGGCGAAGCGCTCACCAGCGGTGACCTCAATGCCAGCACCCTGGGCAAGGCCCTGGGCCGCACCGACTACGGGCCGTACACCGACCAGGCCAAACGCTCCGCGTGCCTGGCCGCCAACGGCGCCGACCCGGACCGCACCCCGGCCGGGGCGATGCAGGTGACGCTGGACGGCAAACCCGGCACCCTCATGGTGCTCACCACCGGCCGGACCGCCCAGTTCCGACTGCTCGTGGTGGGGCCCGACTGTGCCGCCGGCCACCCGGACACGATCGCCGACCACACCATCGGCGGCATTACTCCGACCACCCGCTGACGTCACCCGGTCGAGGCGCACGCCACACCCGGAGCCGTGGAACAACGGAGCCATACGATCGCGTTGAGCAGAGTGCACACCAACGCGACGGAGGTTCTCGGTGCAGACGGGTACTGAGTTCATGCTCGACCCCGCGAACGAGTCTTCGGGGCAGATCAGGAACCTGATCGTGGTCGGTTCGGGCCCGGCAGGCTACACGGCCGCCGTGTACGCCGCCCGCGCCCAGCTGAACCCGCTCGTTTTCGAGGGCAGCCAGTTCGGTGGCGCCCTGATGACCACCACCGACGTGGAGAATTTCCCCGGCTTCGCCGAGGGCATCATGGGCCCCGACCTGATGGAGCAGATGCGCTCCCAGGCCGAGCGGTTCGGCGCCGAACTGCGGGCCGAGGACGTCGAGTCGGTCGACCTGGCCGGCCCGGTGAAATACGTGACCGTGAACGGCACGCGGTACGCGGCCAAGGCTGTCGTGCTCGCCATGGGCGCCGCCGCGCGGTACCTGAACGTCCCCGGTGAGCAGACGCTGCTCGGCCGCGGCGTGTCCGCGTGTGCCACGTGTGACGGCTTCTTCTTCCGGGACAGGGACATCGCGGTCGTCGGCGGCGGTGACTCGGCGATGGAGGAAGCCACCTTCCTGACCCGCTTCGCCCGGACGGTGACGATCATCCACCGGCGGGACGAGTTCCGCGCGTCCCGGATCATGCTGGAGCGCGCCCGCGCCAACGAGAAGATCAAGTGGCGTACCAACGCCGAGGTCGTCGAGGTGCTCGGCGAGGGCGCCGTCACCGGCGTGCGGCTGCGGGACACCGCGACCGGCGAGGAGTCGGTGCTCGACGTGACGGGCGTGTTCATGGCGATCGGCCACGACCCGCGCAGCGAACTGGTGCGGGGCCAGGTGGACCTGGACGACCAGGGCTACGTGCGCACCGTCGACCGGACCACGTACACCAACCTGCCCGGCGTCTTCGCGGCAGGCGACCTGGTGGACCACACCTACCGGCAGGCGATCACCGCGGCCGGCTCCGGCTGTTCCGCGGCGATCGACGCGGAACGGTGGCTGGCCGACCAGGAGGACGAGCACGCCACCGCCACGCCCGCCGTCGTCACCGTCGGCGTCAACTGACCCCACCGAAACCGCCGAAACAGGGAGAGACCATGGCCGGCAACACCGTGACCGTGACCGACAAGACATTCGCCGACGACGTCCTGACCAGCGAGAAGCCGGTCCTGGTCGACTTCTGGGCGACCTGGTGCGGCCCGTGCAAGATGGTCGCTCCCGTCCTTGAGGAGATCGCCGCCGAGAACCCCGACAAGATCACCGTGGCGAAGCTGGACATCGACGCCAACCCGGCCGTGTCCCGCGACTACCAGATCATGTCGATCCCGACGATGATCCTGTTCCAGGGTGGCAAGCCGGTGAAGCAGATCGTCGGTGCCAAGCCCAAGGCGGCCCTGCTGAAGGATCTTGCCGACGTCCTCGCCTGATCACGGCCGGTCGGCAGACTGATAACGTGCAGGTCACAGGCGTGACCGACGGATACGCCCCGCGTCCACCAGGAAGCGGGGCGTATCCCGTATCAAGGCCCAATGCACTACAGGGCACAATGAAGCGTCACGAACCACAAAGTGGCATCTGTCGCGCCGGTCCCGCCGGCGCCCGAGCCGAGCGAGGGGTTCATGCAGGTGCTCCGCCGTGGTGACGTCGGTCCGGCGGTCGTCGAGATCCGGGCCACGCTCGTCGCGCTGGATCTACTGCCGGTGCAACCGACGTCACACGACGAGACAGTGTTCGACCGAGCGGTCGAACAGGCCGTGCGGGCGTTCCAGCAACAGCGCGGGCTGACCGTGGACGGCATCGTCGGCCCGGCCACGTTCCGGACGCTGCGCGACGCCACCTATCGCCTCGGCAACCGCCCGCTCGCGTTCATGGTGTCCCAGCCGATGACCGGCGACGACGTGTTCACGCTGCAGGAACGCCTGCTGGAACTCGGCTACGACGCGGGCCGCCCGGACGGCATGTTCGGCCCGCAGACCGAGTCGGCGCTGCGCAGCTTCCAGCGCGACTACGGCATGGTCGTCGACGGCATCTGCGGCCCGGCAACGGTGCGCGCGTTCAAACAGCTCTCGCCGATGGCCCGCGGCGGCCGCCCGGTGTTCCTGCGTGAACAGGAACGCGTCCGCCAGGCGGGCCCGCTGCTGCGCGGCAAGCGCATCGTCATCGACCCCGGGCACGGCGGCCCGGACCGCGGCCGCACGTACGGCGACGTCACCGAGGCCGACCTGGTGTGGGACCTGGCCCGCCGGCTGGAGGGCCAGATGGCCGCCACCGGCATGGAGGCCCTGCTGACCCGCGGCGTGGACAACTGCCCCGCCGAGGCGGAACGCGCCCGCTTCGCCAACGACACCGGCGCCGACATGTTCCTGTCCCTGCACATCGACGCCAACCACTCACCGTTCGCGCAGGGCGTCGCGTGCTTCCACTTCGGCACCGGCAACGGCACCACGTCCACCGTCGGCGAGGCGCTGGCCGGTTTCATCCAGCGTGAACTGGTCTCCCGGACCGGCATGCAGGACTGCCGCACCCACCCGAAGACGTGGGACTCACTGCGCATGACCCGCTGCCCGGCGGTACGCATCGAGGTCGGCTACCTCACCAACGCGGCCGACCGCGCGAAGCTCACCGATCCGACGTTTCGCGACCTGGTCGCCGAACGCATCCTCATCGCGGTGAAACGCCTGTACCTGCTCGGCGAGAACGACCAGCCGACCGGCACGTTCACGTTCGAGGACATCCTGCGCCACGAACTCGCCAAGGCGGAGTAGCCCGCCGAGGCCGAGTAGCCCGCCGAGGCGGCGTGACCGTCACCCCCGCGCCGGGGCGGCGACCGGGCTCGTGGAGATCGTCACGGTGCCCAACAGCTGCTCCAGCGCGGCCTCGACGTCTTCCTTCCAGGACAGCGCCGACCGCAGCTCCAGCCGCAGCCGCGGCCACTTCTCGTGCTGCCGGACCGTCTTGAACCCCACCGACCGCAGGAAGTCCGCCGGAATCACGCAGGACGAATCGGGTTCCGGTTGTGCGTCCCCGAACGCCTCGATCGCCTTCACACCGCGCCGCGTCAGGTCCTTCGCCACGGCCTGCACCAACGCCCGCCCCAACCCGGCGCCCGCGAACTCCGGCATGATCTTCAACGACGTCAGCAACACGGCGTCGGCGCTGACCGGTGACGTCGGAAACGCCACCGACCGCGGCACGGCACTCGGCGGTGCGTACAGCGCATAGCCGGCGGGCACGGAGTCGAGGTACACGACCCGCCCGCACGACCCCCACTCCAACAGCACGCTGGAGATCCACGCCTCCTTCTCGAAGTCGGTCTGGCCGAACTGCTCGGCCTCCTCCCGCAGATGCGGAGCCAACTCCCAGAAGACGCAGTGGCGGCACTTCTTCGGAAGGTGCTCGACGTTGTCGAGCGTGACACCGACGATGTGTCGGGACACCGGACCCTCCCCACGAAAAAGCGCACGGGCACACGCTTGCGACCGCGACCATGGTAAAGGGATGTGATCGACGCCGGAAGGCGGCCGTCCCCTCATGGTGCCCGGTTACACTCGACCGATCTACACGTGTGGACCCGTCGTGTCTACCTCGTCACGTCGACCTCGTCGTGTCCACTCCGTCATGTCAACGTCGTCACGTCGACGTCGACATGTCAACATCGTCACGCCTACGTCGTCACGCCTACGTCGTCACGCCTACGTCGCCACGTGGAAGGAGCGCACCAGTGAGCCTGCCCGGCCAGCAGCCAGCCCGCGTCGGTGCCCGCAGCCTCGACCCCCACCTGCGTCGCTACGCGGCACGCACGGCAGGTATGACGGCATCGGAGATCCGGGCACTGTTCGCCGTGGCCAGCAGGCCCGAAGTGGTGTCGCTCGCGGGCGGCATGCCGAACCTGGCGGCACTGCCCCTGGACTCCCTGTCAGCGGAAATAGGCGCGCTCGTCGCCACCGACGGCCTGGTCGCCCTCCAGTACGGCTCCGCCCACGGCGTGCCGGAACTACGCGAACAGATCTGCCAGATCATGGCGATGGAAGGCATTTCGGCGCACCCCGACGACGTGGTGGTGACGGTCGGCTCACAGATGGGCCTGGACATGGTCACCAGGATCTTCTGCGACCCGGGCGACGTGGTCATCGCCGAGGGCCCGTCGTACGTCGGCGCGCTCGGCTCGTTCACGGCGTACCAGGCGCATGTGGTGCATGTCACGATGGACGAGCACGGCCTGGTCCCGTCCGCCCTGCGCGAGGCCCTGGCGGCCGCGTCCCGCGCCGGTGCCCCGGTGAAGTTCCTCTACACGATCCCGAACGTCCACAACCCGGCCGGCGTCACGATGGCAGTGTCCCGCCGCCAGGAGATCCTGGAGATCTGCGCGTCCCACGGCGTCCTGGTCGTCGAGGACAACCCGTACGGCCTGCTCGGCTTCGACGGCCAGACATACCCGGCACTCCGCTCGTACGACCCGGACAACGTGGTGTACCTGGGCTCGTTCTCGAAAACGTTTGCGGCGGGCCTGCGCGTCGGCTGGGTCCTGGCCCCCCACGCGGTACGCGAGAAACTGGTGCTGGCCGCGGAATCAGCAACACTGTGCCCACCCACGATCAACCAACTGATCGTGTCCCGCTACCTGGCCACCCACGACTGGCAGGGCCAGATCAAACTCTTCCGCGAAACGTACCGCGAACGCCGAGACGCCATGCTCTCCGCGCTCGAGCAGTACATGCCCCCGGGCTGCACGTGGACCAAACCCGACGGCGGCTTCTACTTCTGGCTCACGGTCCCCGAAGGCGTCGACACGAAGGCGATGCTCCCGCGCGCGGTGACAGCCCGAGTCGCCTACGCATCAGGCACCGGCTTCTACGCGGACCAACTGGGCAGCCGCCAAATGCGCCTCTCGTTCTGCTACCCGACCCCCGAACGCATCCGAGAGGGAGTCCGCCGCCTGGCCAACGTCCTCACAGACGAAATGGAGTTGTACCGCACGTTCGGCCCTGTGAGCCAACGAACAGTCTCCGGCCCCCAATCCCCGTCCCCGGACACAGCCTGACCCCCACGCCCTGAAACCCGCCGCGCGGCCCAACGAATCCCCGCACGGCGGTCGCATCCCGCCCACGCCCCGTCCACGCACCGGCGGCCTACCGGCGGCGGCCCACCGCGCCGGCCGCCCGATCCGGCTGCCGGCGCACCGGCTGCCCAACGCTCCGGCTCTGCCTGCGCACCGGTTGCCAACCACTCCGGCTGCCGGCGCACCGGCTGCTTGCCTCCGTCCGGCCACGCACCGCCTGCGCCCGCCCGCGACCGCCGAGCGACCTTGAGCACGCGCGCGCTGGCCGATGAGGTGTTCGGCGAACCCATGAGGTGTTCGGCGACGTGGTCGGCGCCGAAATGGTCGCCCTCAGAGGCGACCGTCTTGCCGCTCGTGCGCATCTCGCTCGCGAGGCGTCGGAGCGCACCGAAGACCGCAGGAGCCAGTCATAGTTCGATGCCACGCCGGGTTCCGTTTCGCTTGCCGCCGACACGCTCCGGGAGTGGGAGAGCGGCTGGGACACCCCGGGTCAAGGTCGAACTCGACCGCTGCGCGGGCCGGATCGTCGTCGCGTTCGCCTCGACTCGCTGGCCGCCGTGCGACCCGCCGGCTTTGCCACGAGACTGCCCGCCTTGCCACAAGACCCGCCGGCCTTCACGAGACCCGCAGGCCTCGCCACGGGCCTTGCTACGAGCACCGTCGATCCCCTCGCGCAGGTGTCACGTCGCCCGGTCGTGCAGTCGCTCGCCCGCTCGCCGTTGGTGGTCGGCCGTCCGTGGCTGATCGCGACCGGTGGTTGCTGGCGAACTGCACACGCTCAATTCCTGCATGCATGCACGCTGGCGTCCGTTCCGCGCGCGCATTCCTGCACGCGGTCGCCGATGCTGACGCCGGCCTGCACGCGGTCGCCTACGCCGATGCTGGGCTGTGCGCGACTGCGCGCGGGCGTCTGTGCGCCTGCTCGGGCGCGGCGGCGGGCGTCGCGCAGCCTGTGTGTCGCGGGTGTGTGGCGCCGGCGGTCGTGTCTGCTGTTGCTCGGGTCGGTCGTCATTGGTGGGCGCGGGTGGTGCTTCGCGGGGACGCTTTGGCTTGGGGGTCTGTGCGTCGGTGCGGCTGCTTGGGTGGGTGCGGGTTGTGGTTGTGTTGGGTGGCGCGCGCGGCCACCGTTTCTTGCACGCAACGAACGGGATGATCATTTAGTTCCGATCTTGGTGGCTGGTTGGGCAGTCATACCTGATCGTGTGATTGGCTGGTTTGTCGGTGAGGAGAGAGGTCGGGGTTGTGTCTGACACCTGGGTTGCTGTGTTGGCTGGTGGGTTGTCGCATGAGCGGGAAGTTTCGCTGCGGTCGGGGCGGCGGTTGTCGGCTGCGTTGCGGGGTGCCGGGGTGACCGTGGATGAGTGGGATGCCGATGCGCATCTTGTTGGTCGGTTGCGGGATCGGCAGCGGCCGGATGCGGTGATCGTCGCGTTGCACGGTGGGGAGGGGGAGAACGGTGCCGTGCAGAACGTGTTGGAGATGTTGCGCGTGCCGTATGTCGGTACCGATCCGCGGGCTTGCCGGCGGGCGTGGGACAAGCCGACCGCGAAAGCCGAGTTGGCGCGCGCCGGTGTCGCCACTCCGGATTGGGTCGTGTTGCCGCACACGACGTTTCGTGAGCTCGGCGCGCAGTCGGTGTTGGACGCGATGGTGGAGCGGCTCGGGTTGCCGTTGATGTTGAAGCCGGATCAGGGTGGGTCGGCGCTCGGGGCGCAGGTGGTGCGTGAGGCGAGTGAGCTGCCGGCGGCGATGGTGGGGTGTCTCGCGTACGGGGACACCGTGCTCGCCGAGACGTTCGTGCAGGGCGTCGAAGTGTCCGTAACCGTGATCGACGGGCCGGACGGGCCGGAGGCGTTGCCGGCTGTCGAGATCGTGGCCGAGAACGGCGTGTACGACTACACCGCTCGGTACACCGCCGGGTTGACGACTTTTCACGCGCCCGCGCGGCTCGCGCCGGAGACCGCCGAGCGGGTGGGGGCGCTTGCCGTGAACGCGCACCGGTTGCTCGGGTTGCGGGACGTGTCGCGCACCGATGCGATCGTGGATGGCGACGGCGAGGTTCAGTTCCTCGAAGTGAACGTGTCACCGGGACTGACCGAGACCTCGATGCTGCCGATGGCGGTGGAGGCTTCCGGCCGGTCGCTCGGGGACGTGTTCTCCGGTCTGATCGACCGCGCGATCGCCCGCGGCTAGTCAGCTACCGAACGGGGTCGCCCATCACACCAGGTAGTCAGATCGCGGTCGTCACCGTGACGAAACGAGCTGGTGTGATGGGTCATTGGACTTCACTGACAATTATGTCTGATTTGTACCATCTTGGTTCATCAGTTTGACGATCCGCTCCAGGTCGTCGACCGAGGCGAACTCGACGACGATCCGGCCCTTGCGGCGGCCGAGTTCGACCTTCACCCGAGTGTCCCAGCTGTCCGACAGGCGGTCCGCCAACTCCTGGAGACCGGGTGCCTGGATCGGCTTGCGCGGGGGAGCCTTCGGTTGGCGGGCCGGTTCGCTCTTGGCGAGCGTCACCGCCTCCTCGGTCGCGCGGACCGACATGCCCTCCGCCACGATCCGGACCGCCAGCTCTTCCTGCGCGCCCGGGTCCTCCAACCCGAGCAGCGCCCGGGCGTGGCCCGCTGACAGCACGCCGGCGGCGACGCGGCGCTGCACCGGCAGCGGCAGCTTCAGCAACCGGATCATGTTGGTGATCACCGGGCGGCTGCGGCCGATGCGGTTCGCGAGTTCCTCGTGGGTGACCTCGAACTCCTCCAGCAACTGCTGGTACGCCGCCGCCTCCTCCAGCGGGTTCAGCTGCACCCGGTGGATGTTCTCCAACAGCGCGTCGCGGAGCATCGCGTCGTCCGCGGTCTTGCGGACGATCGCGGGGATCGCGTCCAGGCCGGCCTGCTGGGCGGCGCGCCAACGACGCTCGCCCATCACCAGCTCGTAGCGACCGGTGTCCGACTCACGCACCACGATCGGCTGCATGAGGCCGAACTCGCGGATGGAGTGCTCCAGTTCGGCGAGCGCCTCCTCGTCGAACACCTGGCGCGGCTGCTTCGCGTTCGGCGCGATCGAGTCGATCGGCACCTCGCGGTAGACCGCGCCGGCGACCATCACGTCGACGACCGGAGCGTCACCGGGGAGGGCGTCCGACGGCGATGCCCCCACCGCGGCCGGACCGGCGGGCGGTGCCGCGCCCGGCGGCGGGCCGCTCGGAATCAGTGCCGCCAGGCCGCGGCCGAGGCCGCCCTTGCGCTCCGTCATGTCGTCCCTTTCTGCGCACCCCGTTCGGCCACTTCCCGAGCCGCGTCCAGATAACTCATGGCGCCACGTGAACCCGGGTCGTAAGCCAGCACCGTCTGACCAAATCCTGGTGCCTCCGACACCTTCACGCTGCGTGGAATCACGGTTTTCAGCACAGTGTCCCCGAAGTGGCCACGGACCTCCGCCGTGACCTGGTCGGCCAGCTTCGTGCGGCCGTCGTACATGGTGAGCAGGATGGTGGACACGGACAGCCGCGGGTTCAGGTGTCCCTGCACCAACTCGATGTTGCGCAGCAGCTGACCGAGACCTTCCAGCGCGTAGTACTCGCACTGGATCGGGATGAACACCTCGGTCGCCGCGACCATCGCGTTGACCGTCAGCAGGCCGAGCGATGGTGGGCAGTCGATCAGGACGTAGTCCGGCTGCAACTGGTCGAGCGCGTCGTCGGACAGCGCCTCCTTCAGCCGCGACTCGCGGGCCACCATCGAGACGAGTTCGATCTCGGCACCGGCGAGGTCGATGGTCGCCGGCACGCAGTAGAGGTTCGGCGACTGGTCGCTGACCGCCGCCGCGTCGGCGAGTGAGATCTCACCGATCAGCACCTCGTACACCGACGGCGTGCCGGACCGGTGCTCGACACCGAGCGCCGTGCTCGCGTTGCCCTGCGGGTCGAGGTCGACCACGAGCACCTTCAGCCCGTGCAGCGCGAGCGCGGCGGCGATGTTGACAGCCGTGGTCGTCTTGCCGACGCCACCCTTCTGGTTGGCGATCGTCAGCACGCGACGGTGGGTCGGCCGGGGGAGCTGCAGCGAGTCCGGGTGCAGTACCCGCGTCGCCCGCTCCGCCTCTTCGGCGATCGGCGTCCAGCCGCCGGTGTCCGGGTTGGGTGTGTTCATCGACTGCCGCGCCTCCCCGTCGTCCGGAGCGCCGTGGCGCCCCCGGCCCGTTGACGTTTCACGTGGAACATCCAAAGCTCCGCTCTGCCGGTCGGGGTGCACGTCACCGATCCTTCCTTGTTCGACGCCGGCCGTCACGAATCTCGGTCGCCGTCGACCGGCGCACCCGTACCACCGTGGTCGGCACGGGCAGGTCCGCCCCGCACATCACCACCGACAGTTCGGTGCCACCGGCGGCACGCACCAGATCCGCGTCCCGGGCCAGCTCTTCGTTCGCGCTCTCGCCCTTCAACGCCAACAACCACCCACCCGCTCGTACGAGCGGCAGGCACCAGCCGGCGAGCTTCGCCAGCGGCGCCACCGCGCGGGCGGTCACCACGTCGGCCCCGCCGACCGCTTGCCGGATCGCCGGCTCCTCGGCCCGGCCGCGGACCACCCGGACATCGATCCCGAGTTCCTCGACCACCTCGGTCAGCCACGCGATCCGCCGAGCCATCGGCTCCAGCAGTGTCACGCGGAGATCCGGCCGGGCGATCGCCAGCGGCACACCGGGCAGTCCCGCGCCCGATCCGACGTCCACCACCGTCGCCCCGTCCGGCACCAATTCGGCGATCGCTGCCGAGTTGAGCACGTGCCGATCCCACAGCCGGTCGACTTCGCGCGGACCGATCAGCCCACGCTCTACGCCGTGTTCGGCCAACAGGTCCACGAAGCGCTCGGCCAGCGGCAGGCGCTCACCGAACGTCGGCTCCACGGACACCGAACTCATCCGTCATCCCATTCGTTTCACGTGAAACAAGCCGGTCTTTGTTGACCAGAATCGGCCGACACGGCACCGGCGGCCATCGCTGGCAACGAACGCGGTGCGGGAATCCAGAATAGCCGTCGCAGCGCACGACACGCCGATCGGGCGCGCGCGCCTCGCCACAATGCCGAAAATCGTCGAGGAGCGGCGGCCAGATCCGGCCAACCAGCCGGGCAAGGACCCGATCGCCGAGTCGAGGACCAGCGGAGCGGATAGAAGGAGCGCATAGAAAAAGCCGGTCCTGTTTCACGTGAAACAGGACCGGCCGCCAAGCCATCCAGTTACTGCTGAGCGAACACCACCACGCGGCGGCGCGGCTCCTCACCCTCACTCTCGCTGTGGGCGCCGGCCACTTCCGCCACGGCGTCATGCACGACCTTGCGCTCGAACGGCGTCATCGCCTGGAGCTTCACCTGCTCGCCGGTCCGGACCGCCTGTTCCGCCGCGGACCGACCCAGCTCCTTCAACTCCTCCCGCCGGGCCGCCCGCCACCCGCTGATGTCCAGCATCAGCCGGCTGCGTGCGCCGGTCTCCTGCTGCACGGCCAGCCGGGTCAACTCCTGCAACGCTTCGAGCGTCGCGCCCCGCGGGCCGACCAGCTTCTCCAGATCGTCGCCACCGTCGATGCTGACGACCGCCCGACCCGCCTCCACGTCCAGGTCGATGTCGCCGTCATAGTCGAGCAGGTCGAGCAGACGCTCCAGGTAGTCACCGGCCACATCGCCCTCGTGGACCAACTGGTCCTCCGACGACGAGCGCGACGACTGCGGTTCGGCCTGCTCCTCCACCTCGGCCTCGGGCGCCTCGTCGGTCTCCTGCAACGCCTCCGACACGTTCTCTCCTCTCCAGGCCCGTCAGCGCATCAGCCGCGCTTCCGAGCCTGCTTCCTTCGCCGGGAACGGTCCGAAATCAGACCGGGAATCTCGGGGGACGCATCCGCCTTGCCCTGCGCGGCCGAGGACGTCTTGTCCTGCTGTGCGCCGTTGCGGGCGGTGCTC
>DASZXM010000211.1:0-22205 GCA_035546415.1 Pseudonocardiaceae bacterium | reverse complement strand
AGGACATTGTTCGGCGCCACTGTCACGTGATGATCCCTTCCAGTGGAACAGGGTCAAGATATGTCGGTCATCATATGATGATCGACAGCCATGTCTATGTCGCCCGTCATACATGTGCCGATAGACTCATGCGGTGGTTCGACGTTCAGACACCAAACAGCGCATGGTCGGGGCCGCCCGCCAGCTCATCCGCGAACACGGCTATCACTCCATGGCCCTGTCCGACGTGGTCGAGCGCAGTGCCGCCCCGCGCGGGTCGGTCTACTACCACTTTCCCCAGGGCAAGGTGCAGGTGGCCGCCGAAGCGGCCGAGGCGCACACCCGCGAGCAGGTCGACATGATCAACCAGCTCGCCGGGCGGGCGTCCACGGCCGAGGACCTGGTCCGCGCCTACGTCGACCACGCCCGGGAGAACATGCGAACCGCCGACTACGGACGTGGTTGTGCCATCGCACCGTTGGTGATCGAGGTCGGCGAGTCCTCCGCGGAGCTCGGCGCCGCCAGCCGGCGCGCGTTCTTCCTCGTCGTGGAGACCCTGACACTCCAGTTCGTGGTGCGCGGCATGGACGACTCCAGGGCCCGTGAGCTGGCGCACGCCGCGGTGGCCGGCGTCCAGGGAGCCATGGTGACCGCACGCGCGCTGCGCAGCCTCGAACCGTTCGACGCGATCCGGGAAGCCGTGGTCGGGCGCGCCCGCGCTCTCACCACGGCCCGCGACTGACCCCAGGGAGTCGGCTGAATCACTCTCGTCGACCGCTCTCGATTATGTCGCTCAGCATATATAGCTGATAGCGTGCCGGGGTAGCGCAAGGGCAGGAGGCCATCGTGAACGTCGAGAATCACCCGGAGGGGCCCACGCTGGCTCTGACGTGCCTGGCCACGACGCTGGCCATGGTGATGTTCACGATGCCGATGAGCACCCTCGTCGACCTGGCGCACACGCTGAACGCGAACGTCACCGAGCGGACCTGGATGCTCGCCGCGGCGAGCGTCGGGTTGGGCGCCGGGCTGCTGGTCAGCGGCGCGTTGGCCGACAGGTTGGGTCGCCGCACGGTGTTCGTGGCCGGCGCTGCCGGTCAGGCCCTGTTCCTGCTGGTCGGTGCCTCGTGGCCCAGTCCGATCCTGTTCATCGTGGCCCGCGTGGGCCAGGGCCTGGGCGCGGCCGCGCTGACCGCCACCAGCCTCGGGTTGATCGCCCAGGTGACGCCCGGACCCGGTCACCGCCGCACCCGCGCCACCGGGATCTGGGGCGCGAGCCTGGGCGGCGGCATCCTGATCGGGCCGCTGCTCACCGCATTCCTGCAGCCCGCGACGGACTGGCGCGTCGCGTACGTGATCGTCGGGGTGCTCAGCCTGATGCCGATCGTCTTCGCGCGTGTCCTGCCCGCGAATCCGGTCCACTCCGGAGTCTTTCCCGGCCGGATCGACTATCTCGCCGCGGCCTGTCTGGTCGCCGGGCCCAGCCTGCTGCTGGCCGGGCTGACGCTCGGTCGCAGCGGTTGGACCCGGCCGGCCGTGCTGATTCTGCTGGGCGCAGGTGTGGTCGTACTGGCCGTGTTCGCGATCCACGAGACGCGAACCGCGTCACCGCTGGTCGACCTCCGGTTGTTCACCAACCCGCATTTCGTCACCGTCACCGTGGCCGCGTTCGCCGCCGGACTCGGCGTCATCGCGGTGACGTCCTACACGCCGATCCTCGTCGACCAGGGCATGCACGGCTCCGCACTGGCCGGTGCGGTCCCGATCGTGGTGTGGTCCGGCGTGAGCGTGGTCGTCGCCGTACTCGCCCGGCACCTGCGCCGGTGGTTCAGCGCGGACGCGCAACTGGCGATCGGCCTGGTCATCATCGGCGCCGGACTGGCCCTGCTCGGGCCGCTGCACGACGGCGACTCCCTGGTCCGGCTGCTTCCCGGGTTCGCGATCGCCGGACTGGGCACCGGGCTGCTCAACGCGGCGCTGGGCGGTCAGGCGGTGGCCACGGTCCCGGCCCACCACGCCAGCATGGGCAGCGGCACGAACAACACGGCGCGCTACCTGGGCTCCGGCCTCGGCATCGCCATCGTCACCTCCACGGTCGACCCCACATCGGCCGCCACGCTCCTGCATTCCTGGGAGACACCGATCGTCCTCGGCAGCGCGGTGTCGATCCTGATCGGTGTCGCCATCCCCCTCTATCTTCGCGCCACCGCACGTCTCGTCCCGGCGCACGCCCAGACCGTGGCGCCGTGACAGGAGTCGTGTCAGCACCGTGGCGGTTCGGCGTCAGGAAAACCGGCGAACGTGGCTTCCGTGATCAGCTACTCGATCACGCCAGCCGAATCGTCAGGAGAGCACGATGCAGAAGTTCGACACGCCCGCCCCGATCACCGTCGACCTGAACATCCCCGCCGGTCGCGTCCGGTTCGTGGCCGCCGACCGGACCGACACCACGGTCGACGTCCGGCCCGCCGACGCGTCGAAGCGCCGTGACGTGAAAGCGGCCGAGCAGGCCATGGTCGACTACGCCGACGGCGTCCTGCGGGTTCGCACCGCCGGGGTGAGCAACCAGTACTTCGGCCCGTCCGGGTCGTTGGCGGTCACCATCCACCTGCCGGCGGGTTCGCGGGTCGAGGCCAAGGCCGGCAGCGCCGAGGTCCGTGCCGTCGGCCGTCTCGGCGATGTCGCCTTCGACGGCGCGTACCGCGCGATCACGATCGACGAGGCCGAGAGTCTCCGCCTCGTCGCGGTGGACGGTGACGTCGAGGTCGGCAAGCTGGGTGGCCCCGCCGAGATCAGCACCGCCCGGGGCGACATCCGGATCGCCGAGGCCGTGCGCGGCACGATCGTCCTGAACACCCGGTCCGGCAGTATCTCGGTGGGCGCCGCCACCGGCATCTCGGCTGCCCTGGACGCGAGCACCACTCACGGCCGCATCAGCAACGCACTCAAGAACGACGGCAACACCGAACTCGACATCCACGCCGTCACCGCCCAGGGCGACATCCTCGCGCGCAGCCTCTGATGTGTGCCTCCAAGGCGGGTTCGCCGCCCCATCAAGGCCGGCTCGTCCGGCTTGATGGGGCGGGAATCCGCTGAGCTCGGGTGAATCGCGTATCGTCCACGCCGAGTGGTCGAGTGGAGGTTCACGTGTCGGTTCGGCTGTCCGGGGCAGCGCCACGCGAGACGCGATGACGCGTCGGTACTCCCGTGCCGAACTCGACGCGGCACGGGAAGGACGGTTGCCGGACCTGCTCGCCCCCGATCTGCGGGTGCTGCTCGTCGGTATCAATCCGGGGTTGTCCTCGGCCGCGTCCGGTCGGCACTTCGCGACTCCGGGCAACCGGCTGTGGCCGGCCCTCTACCGGTCCGGGTTCACGCCGCGCCTGTTCACGCCGGACGAGGACGCCGAGTTGCTCGAACTCGGTATCGGGATCACGAGCCTGGTGCGCAGGCCGACCGCCCGCGCGTCGGAACTCACCAGAGCCGAGTTCGTCGACGGTGGCCGCCGGCTGCGCACACTGGTCGAGGCGTACCGGCCGCAGTGGTTGGCGCCGCTCGGGGTCACCGGTTACCGGGTCGCGTTCGACCGGCCCGATGCCACCGTGGGCGCGCAGCCCGAGGTTCTCGGGTCGACGCGCGTCTGGGTTCTGCCCAATCCCAGTGGCCTCAACGCACACTTTCCCCCGCTCGCCCTGGCCCACGAGTTCACCCGGCTGCGCATCGCGGCCGGAATCCCTGACCGGTCAGGCGTCGTGACCGACAGCTGAACGCGGTCAGGCAGGGCACGGTCAGGTAGGGCACGGACCGGCATCGGCGTCAGCGGCCGAAAGCCCAGGCAACCATCAGCGGGAACTCCGCCGCCCAGAACGCGCCGCCATGCTTGCCCATCCGCTCTTTCATCACCACGTCCACGCCGGCATCGCGCAGCGCGTCCGCCCACCGGGTCGCGTTCGCCAGGAAGAACGGCTCCTGCGTGCCGGCGACAAGGTAGGTTCGCGGCACAGGCGTGGGCAGGACCGCGGGCGGTCGGTAGCCGCCGCCGGGTGACGCGGCGAAGATCGCTCCGAAGCGGTCCGGATGCCGAAGTCCCATGGCCAGCGCGAACTCACCGCTCGCCGACACGCCGCACACGGCTGTGCGCTCGGCGGGCAGCGCGACACCGAAGCGCGACCGGACCCACCGGTGGACGTCTTCGACGAAGAATCGCTCGTGTGCGGCGAACCGTGCCGCGTCGAACGACGGCGAGTACTCCCGGATGCGCGCCATCTCGTCCGTATCGGACGTCCGGTGTGCACCGACGATCATCGTGGGCGGCACGTCGGCGGCCGCCAGATGCCCGCCCCACGGCGCGATCAGCTGACCGTCACCGGCGAACACGACAGCCTCGGACCGATCCGCCGGCACGTACACCGTGACCTGCCGTCCACCGTCGTGGTCGAAGGTCTCGGTGACCCACTCCCCCGTCATCCGGTCACTCTCGCTCACCGCCGTCCGCTCGTCGGTCACGGGAGACGATAGAAGTCCCGGGCGGTGTCGGCGAACAGTGCGGCTCTCTCGTCGGCGCCGGCCTCCTCGGCCAGGCGCGTGCAGGCGTTCCAGAACACGCCGTAGGCGTAGGAGGCCTTGTCGACCGGGAAGTTGCTCTCGAACATGCAGCGGTGCGCACCGAACAGTTCGATGACGCTGTGCACCCACGGACGCAGGGTGGCGGCCAGCCGGGTCGAGGTCGGTGGGCTCGCTTCGGCGAAGAACCGGTGGCCGATGGCGGTCATCCCGAGGCCGCCGATCTTGACGACGACGTTGTCGCATCGCGCCAGTTCGGCGAGGTGGGCACGCCACGTCCGGAACGCCTCCGGGCCGGCGTGTCCGCCGACGCCCAGCGGCCCGCCACAGTGGTCCAGGACGATCCGGGTGCCGGGGAACGCGCGGGCCAGGTCGGTGACGTCGGGGATCTGCGGGTGGAAGCACCAGGCGTCGAAGGTCAACGCCAATGGCGCGAGACGGCGGAAGCCGCGGCGGAACTCGGCGGCGGCGTAGAGCCCGGGCGGCGGTTGTCGGCGTGGGTGCGTGACGGCGGGGTCGGGGTCCCAGGCGATGCTCTGGCGGATGCCCCGGAATCGTCCGTCGCCTGCGTCCAGGTGGGCGTGCAGGACCGCGTCGGCCGTGGGTGCGCGGAGGTCGGCGGTGCCGACGATCGCGGCCGCGAGCCGGACGCGACCCGCCGACGCCACCGGGGTGAGGTCGCGGACGAATTCGGTTTCCCCGACCGGGCGGACGGCGGCCGGGCCTGCCGGCCGGTGGTGTTCGCCGCACTCGACGAACACCGTCGCGCTCAGCCCGGGTGCCTGTGCGATGTCCGCCGTCAGCTCGTCGGTGAGGTAGCGCCAGTCGCCGCCGCTGAAGAAGTGGTGGTGGGCGTCGACGATTTCCTGGTCCGGCGCGAGGGGCGCCTCGCTGTGGCGGGCGAGCCAGTCGGCCCGGACCGGTTGGTGACCCGCGAGGGCCGCGGTGGTCGACTCCGCGGTGGGTGCCGGGTCGGGCGTCACCGGGGCTCCGGTGTCAGTGCGGGTGCCGTCCGTGCTCCGCTTGCCGGCCCCGGGGCGGCCAGACCCAGGTGGACCGCGTCTCGTTCCGGCCGGATCGCCGCGATGCCCACGGCTCCGCAGACCACCATGATGACGCCTCCGAGCGTGAGAACGGTCGCGTAGCCTGCGGCGAGCGAGCCGGCGGCGTCCAGCAGCCAGCCGCTGATCGCCGGGGCGACGAGGCCGGGGATCGACTGCACGGCGATCAGGGTGCCGAGCGAGGCGCCGCGCTGCGCGATCGGGGTGACCTCACCGGTCGTGACGTAGGCCAGCGGGAACGTGATGACACCCACCCCGAAGGCCACGGCGACGAGGACGAACACCGGCGCGATCCCGGACGCGTGGGGCAGCAGGAGCATGGCGGCGCCCGCGACGACGACCGCCGCGCCCTGGGTCGCGCCCGCGCTCCACCGCGACGACCAGCCGCGGCCGCGCAGTGCGCTGACGACCGGGCTGACCAGCAGGGGGCCGACCACGTAGAGGGCGGCGTAGACGCTGACCGCCAGTGCGGCCGTCGGGGCGCTGAAACCGTGCTGGGTGACCAGGTAGGCCGGGACGAAGGCGGACCCGATGGCCAGCGCCCAGTACGCGCCGAAGCCGGCGATCGCGCCGCCCAGCCAGGTCGACGACGTGAACAGCCGCCGGTAGGGCACGCGCAGCCGGTCGGCGGACTCGGTCACCGCGCCGCGGGTGTCCGGTTCTCCGGCGTAGGGCCCGACCCGGCCGATCAACAGCCACAGCACACCCCAGACGACCCCGACGACGACCAGGGCGACGAACGCCGCCCGCCACCCGTACCGCAGCACCAGCCAGGTCAGCACGGGCGCCGCGGTGAAGGTGCCCAAGCCTGCGCCGACCGTGTAGAAGGCGCTGGGCAGGCCGCGTCGGTGGGCGGGGAACCATTGCAGCACGGCGTGGGTGGCGACGGCCGCCGCCGGGCCCTCGGTCGCGCCGAGCGCGATGCGGGACGCGAACAGGGTCGCCACCGACGCCGCGGCCAGGAGCGGCACCTGCGCCAGGGACCACAGCAGCGCCAGGATCAGGATGATCCAGCGGGCCCCGAACCGGTTCGTCAGGAACCCGCCGATGGCCGAACACACGCTGAACAGCAGGAAGAAGCTGCTCGCGACGAGACCGTAGGTGGCGTGGCTGAGGCCGAGTTCCTTGGACAGCGGGAGTTCGACGAGCCCGAGTGCGGCCTTGTCCGCGAAGTTGATCATCGCGAAGGTCAGGATGAGACCGGACACCGCGCAGGTGCGCACGGTGATCCGGTGCGTTCGCCGGTCGATGTTCACGGTCGTCTCCCTCGTCTCGTGGGGATGGGGGCTTCGTTGACCCGTCCGCACGCGGTGCTCAGATCACGGTGCTCAGATCACGGTGCTCAGATCACGCCGCCCTCGTGCAGTGCCCGGATCTCGGCAGGGCCGAGTCCGAGCAGGTCGTGCAGGATCTCGTCGGTGTGCTCGCCGAGCCGGGGGCCCAGCGAGCGGATACGGCCCGGCGTCTCACTCATCCGCGGCAGCGCGGCCACCATCGGGACGGGGCCGTGCTCGGGATCGTCGACCTCGACGAACGTGCCGCGTTCGCGGTAGTGCGGATCGGCCGCGATGTCGGCGATGCTCATGATCGGCGCAGCCGGGATGTTCGCGTCGTTGAGCATGCGGACCACGGTGTCGGCGTCCTGGGACGCGACCCACTCGGCGATGAGCGGGTACAGCTCGTCCTGGTGGCTGACCCGTTCCTCCCGGCCGGCGAAACGCGGATCGTCGACCAGGTGCGGGCGGCCGATGACCTGGCACAGCCGCCGGAACAGGGTGTCCGTGCCGGCGTGCAGCGAGACACGCCTGCCGTCGGCGGTGTCGAAGTCGCTGGCCGGCACGATGTCCGGGTTCTGGTTGCCGGAACGTTCCCGCACCTGACCGAGCGCGCCGTAGGCGAGCAGGGCGTTCTCGCCGGCCCGGAAGCCGGCCTCGTAGAGCGCCAGGTCGATGATCTGGCCGTCGCCGCCGTGCAGGTCGCGGTGGAACAGCGCCGTGACGGTGGCGAAGGCGGCGAGGTAGGCGGCCATGTAGTCGATCACCGCGTAGCCCGACCGCACCGGCGGCCTGCCCTGCTCGCCGCTGACGTAGGTCAGTCCGGCGAACGCGCTGGCCACCCGGTCGAAGGCACCGCGGTCGCGATAGGGGCCGCTCAGGCCGTAGCCGGTGAGACAGACGATCACCGCCCTCGGGTTGAGTTCCCGCAGCCGATCCGGTGCGAGCCCCCATTTCTCCAGCGTGGGCGGACGATAGTTGGTGACGACCACGTCGAAGTGCGGCACCAGGTCACGGAGCAGTTGCTGGCCACGCGGTGTCCGCAGGTCGACGGTGACGGACTTCTTGTTCCGCGCCTCCTGGATCCACTGCAACGAACGGGCCCCGCCGGACGCGGCTCCCGGCCCGTTGCGGGTGAAGTCGCCGTGCCCGGGCTCCTCGATCTTCACGACGTCCGCGCCGAAGTCGCCGAGCATCGTCGCCGTGACCGGGGCGGCCAGGACGGTCGCGACGTCCAGCACCCGGATTCCGGACAGCGGCAGTGGTCGGTCGGGCATCTCGCACGTCTCCAACGGATCGTTAATAACGTATCGTTAACAACGGACCGTATACTTTGGTGGACCGGACAGCAAGACCCTCGACAACCTGGGGACAGCGTGACCGACGAGCAGGCGACCGCGAGCACGCCCGGCAGGCGCCGTCGCAGTCGGCAGGAGACCGAGCAGGACCTGCTCGACGCCGCGTTGCGGCTGATGCGGCGGGACGGCGTGCTCGCCGGGGTGAACCTGCGCGAGGTCGCGAAGGAGGCCGGCGTCAACCACGGGCAGATCTACCAGTACTTCGGCACGCGCCAGACACTCCTGCGGGCCGCGATCGCGCACCTGGTCGAGAACGACTTCCTGGACCGCGACTCGCACTGGGACAAGCCCTTCGCCGAACGCCGGCGGGCGATGTGGCGGGCGGCCCTGGGCAAACCCGACGTCGTGCGCCTGGAAGCCCTGCTCGCCCTGGACAACGACCCGGGCTTCGACCTGTTCCCCGACCTCCCCCGGACCAGCGCCGCCCTCGACCGGGACCGCGCGCACGGCGCGCTGCCGCCCGACGCCGACGGGTTGGTCATGCACGCGATGACGGCGTCGACGTACCTGGGCTACTGCATCTTCCGGGACGCCATCGCGCGCCGACTCGGCATCACACCGGACGAGCTGGACAAGCGCAGCGAAGCCGTTTTCGACCGCATGCTGTCCGGTCTCACCGGCGGCGACCAACCACCCCTCGGCGACGAGTCACGGTCGCCATGACCGGTACGGAGACAGGCGTCAGCTGGTCCGGCGTGATTCCCTGAGCCGGGCCATTTCCCGACGGAACTCGGCCTGGGTGGCCCGTTCCTGTTGCAGCCACTCGGGATTCTCGGCCTTGATGGCGTCGATCTGTGCGGTCGTGAGAGCCTCGGTGATGCCCGTGCGGGCGAGACCGCTGATGGAGATGCCCAGTTTCGTCGCGACGACCTGCCGCGGATGCGGGCCGTTGCGGCGCAGTTCGCGCAACCACTCGGGCGCATTCGTCTGCAGCGCGTTCAGTTCGTCGCGGGACACCACACCCGTCTGGAAGTCCGCGGGGGTGGCTTCGAGGTACACGCCCAGCTTCTTCGCCGCGGTCGCGGGCTTCATCGTCTGGACGGTCTTGCGCGACGTCATGCCGTGAGGGTACCGACCGGCCCGCGCACGACGCTGACCAGCCCGATAACCTGGCGCGATGACAGGCGCGACGTTCCGGCTCGGCTACGTCCTGGGTGTCACGCCGTCGAAATGGCTGCGGACCTGGGCCGAGCGCATGCCCGACGTGCCGCTCACCCTCGTCGACGCGAGCAACGACGAGGCAGTCGGTCTGGTCCGGACCGAAGCCGTCGACGCGGCCTTGCTGCGGCTGCCGATCGACCGGACCGACCTGCACGCGATTCCCCTCTACACCGAGACCACCGTGGTCGTCGTGCCCAAGGAGCACTGGCTGGCCGCCGCCGACGAGGTCACCGGCGCGGACCTGGCCGACGAGGTCGTGCTGCACCCCGAGGACGACGTCCTGGACTGGGCCCGGCCGCCCGGCGTGCCGGCGGCCCGGCGACCGGTCACGACGGCGTACGCCATGGGCATGGTCGCCGCCGAGGCCGGTGTGCTGGTGGTGCCGCAGTCGCTGGCCCGGCTGTACCACCGCAAGGATCTCACCTACCGGCCGGTCACCGACGCGGTCCAGTCGAGCGTCGCACTGGTCTGGCCGTCCGTCACCGACACCAGCGACCTCGTCGAGCAGTTCATCGGGATCGTGCGCGGCCGGACCGTGAACAGCACCCGCGGTCGGCCGCCCGCTCCCCCGAAAGCCGCCACGAAGGTTCCGGCACGGGAGCGACCCACCAGGCGTAGCACGCCCCGCCGGCACCGCGGCCGCCGCTGACCGGCCGATCGACACCGAACAGAAAATGTCGGCCGGAGTTGTCGGATCCGGGCCACGCCGTTCGTGGTGGGGGTGAGAGGCCGCCCAGGAGGGGCTGTCGCGACCCGGAGGAGATGGCGACCATGCGCCACCCACAGACCACGATCCACCGCATGTTCGAGCTCGTCGAGCCGATCGGCACCGCCACCTTCTCACCGGCGTGCAACGAGGAGTTCCTGGCGCTGGGCATGCGCAACTACTGGGACGGGTACTTCGCGGGCCGGGCGGCGCCGCTGGGACCGGCACCGGCCGAGGTGGTGCACGCCGTCTTCTACAACTTCGCCGACGGCGAGGTGGCCCGCCACATCCCGTGGGTCTGGGCGAAGATCACCCCGGAGGAGGCGCTTGCGGCACGGGAACGGGGCACCGTCAAGGCACTGCGCCAGATGATCGGGCAGCTCGCCGACTCCCCCGACCTGGCGCGGGTCGCCGACCTGGCCACCCGGGCGGCCGTCAGCGCGCCGACCGACGGCCGGGCCCTCTACGCCGGCCTCCGCGCGCTGACCGTGCCCGAGGAGCCGGTGGCGAAGCTCTGGCACGCGGCGACGCTGCTGCGGGAGCACCGCGGGGACGGCCACAACGCCGCGCTCGTCGCCCACGGCATCGGCGGCACCGAGGCACACGTCCTGATGGCGCTGGCCATGGGCATGCGGGCCGAGGAGTTCGGCCGGGTCCACCACCTGCCCCGCGCACAACTGGCCGCTGTCGTCGACGGGCTGCGTGACCGTGGTCTCGTGGACGCCGCGGGCGGGTTCACCGACGCCGGCCGGGAAACGAAGCAGCGGATCGAGGACCTCACCGACGAACTGGCGGCGCCCGCCTACGACGTACTCAGCGCGGCCGAACTCGACGAGTTGATCGCCGGGCTCGAACCGATCGCCGCCGCCATACGGGCCGCCGACGACTGAGCAGCGGTACGTCCGGTCTGGTGAGTTCGCGCTCCACGCCCTGTGATCTGATATGCGGCATGCGTATCGGTACGGTCCTCGGCGCCGCGCTGGCCAGTGCGTTCCTGATCACGTCCGTCGCGGCGTGCGGCAACGCCACGGCCAGCGGCGCCGGGACGACGTCGTCGAACCCGCCGGCCGTGTCCACCGGGCCGTCGTCCGGCGGCCAGCCGGTCGCGAGCGGACCGCAGTGCACGGCCGCACAGATCAAGGTCACCGCCAATGTCGGTGCGGCCCCGAAGGTGACCCTCCCCCAGGGCTGCGCGACCCCGACCAGCCTGCTGAGCAGGGACATCGTCGCCGGCGCCGGACAAGCGGTGCAGGCGGGCGACTCGATCACGGCCGACTACCAGCTGACCACGTGGTCCAACGACACCATGGTGCAGCAGTCCTTCGGCAGCCAGCCGTTCACCACCCAGATCGGCGTCGGCCAGGTCATCCCCGGCTGGGACAAGGGCCTGATCGGCATGAAGTCCGGTGGCCGGCGACTGTTGGTGGTGCCGCCCGCGCTCGGCTACGGCAGTACCCCGCAACAGGGCATCAAGGCGAACGAAACGCTGGTGTTCGTGATCGACGTCCACGACGTGTCGGGCTCCTGAGCCTCGACCGGCGGTGAGTGGGCATTCCGCTCCGCCGGCACATCGGTGATAATGCGACGGCAATGACCACCGACCGTCGCGCCCGCACCCTGGACTCCCTCCACGGCCTCGCACTCGGAGACGCACTGGGCTCCCAGTTCTTCCTCCCCACCAACCACGCGGCCCTGCACGCACGCCGGCCGCCACCCCCGCCCTGGCAGTGGACCGACGACACCGAAATGGCCTGTTCGATCGCTGCCGTCCTACACCGCCACAACGACATCGACCAGGACGCACTCGCCACCAGTTTCGCCACCCACCACGACTTCGACCGTGGCTACGGACCGGGGATGAACCGACTGCTACGCCTCATCCGTGAGGGCGGCGCCTGGCGTGAGCTGTCCCGCGATCTGTTCGACGGCCAAGGTTCCTGGGGCAACGGCGCCGCCATGCGCGTCGCCCCGCTGGGCGCCTGGTTCGCCGACGACCCCGACGAAGCCGCCCGGCAGGCGGCGCTGTCGGCCGAAGTCACCCACGCCCACCCCGAAGCGGTGGCCGGCGCGATCGCCGTGGCCGTCGCCGCCGCTCTGGCCGCCGGCGACGACCCACCCGCACCCCGTGACTTCCTGGACGCCGTGCTGCGCATGACCCCGCCCGGACGGGTGCACCACGGCATGTGGGCCGCCCGTGGCTTGGCCCACGTACCCTCGGCCACGATCGCCGTGCACGAACTCGGCAACGGCCGCCACACCAGCGCCTGGGACACGGTTCCCTATGCCCTCTGGGCCGCCGCCCGCAACCTGGACGACTACGAACAGGCCATCTGGACCACCGCCAGCACCGGCGGCGACGTCGACACCACCTGCGCCATCGTCGGCGGCATCGTGGCCGCACACGTCGGCCGGTCCGGACTGCCCACGTCCTGGCAGGCCGCTTGCGAACCCCTTCCCGCCTGGGCCTGAGTCAGCGGCGAGCCGTGCGGAAGCGGCGCTGGTAGGCCGCCGGGCTGGTGGACAGTTCCCGGTTGAACACCCGTCGCATGCTTTCGTAGCTGGGGAAACCGGCCAGGGTCGCGGCCTGTGTCGCCGTGTGACCCTGGTCGAGCAGGGCCCTGGCCAGGTCCAGCCGGATGCCTTCCACGTACCGGGCCGGTGTCGTCGACAGCTCGTCGTGGAACAGGCGGGTGAGGTGCCGGGTGCTGACGTTGAGGTGTTTGGCGAGGGCCACCGGGGAATGGTCGCCGCCCGGGTCCGCCGTCACCAGGTCGGTGATCGTGCGGAGGGCGGGCGAACGCGGCGGCCGGGCCTCCAGTGGTGCGGAGAACTGGGACTGGCCGCCTGCGCGCTGCATGTAGACCACCAGGGCGCGGGCGACGTGCCGTGCCAGGTCGGGGCCGTGGTCCTCCTCGACGAGCGCGAGGGCCAGGTCGATACCGGCCGTGACGCCCGCCGACGTGTACGTGGAGCCGTCGCGGACATAGATGGCGTCCGGTTCGACGTGGCACGTCGGACAACGGGCGGCCAGTTCGGTCGTCGCCCGCCAGTGCGTGGTCACGCGCTTGCCGTCCAACAGGCCGGCGGCCGCCAGGATGAACGCGCCCGTGCAGATCGACGCGACCCGGCGGGCACGCTCCGCCGGCACGCGCGCGGCCTCGACCAGGTCGCCGGGCACCGGCGTGCCCGGGTAGCGGTCGGAACCGGGCACCAGGTACGTGTCGGGTGCGGGTTCGGCAGTGACGGCACCGTCGACCGCCACCGTGAAGCCGAGGTTCGACGTGATGTCGTCACCCGTCGGGGACAGCAGCACGACCCGGTAGTCGGCGCCGGACCGGCTCGCCTCCTGGAACACCTCCGCCGGACCCGCGACGTCCAACAGGGTCACCCCGTCGTACACGAGGAACGCGACACGGCGCGGTGTGGTGTTCGCGGGAGCGGTGGACGCGGGCACGGCCCATTGCTAGCACACGGTGACCGACGCGGCCCGACGGCGGCGTGCACGTCCGGATTCGAGTGGTTCCTGGCCGAGGGAAGGCGGCGGCGAGCGTGTGGAGCCGTCACCATGGAGTCGGACATCGGGTCCGGCAACGACGGGTGAGAGCGAAGTCATGTCAGAGAACATCGCGGGCGTGGAGGTCCCCGAGACGACCGCGGCGGTCGAGGCGTCCCGCTTCCTACGGGAGACGACCGGCCCGCTCCTCTACCACCACTCCCGCCGGGTCTACTTCTTCGGCCAACTGCACGCCCGCCGCCTCGACGTGCACCCCGATCCGGAACTGCTGTACGTGGCCGCCATGTTCCACGACACCGGCCTCGCGACGCCGTTCTCCGCCGCGCGGCAGCGATTCGAGGTCGACGGCGCGGATCACGGCCGGAAGTTCCTGCTCGAACGGGGTTTCTCGAAGGCCGCCGCCGACACCGTGTGGACGGCGATCGCACTGCACACCACACCCGGAATCCCCGGCCGCATGGGTCCGGAGATCGCCGCCACCCACCTCGGCGTACTCACCGACGTCGTCGGGTTCGGCCTGGACGAACTGGACGCCGACCAGGTGGCGGACATCGTCGCCACCGACCCGCGAGGCGATTTCAAGAACGAGTTCCTGCGGGCCTATGTGGACGGTCAGAAGGACCGTCCGGAAACGACCTACGGTACCGTGAACGCCGACGTCCTGGAGCATTTCGTCCCTGGTTTCCGGCGCGCGACCACGGTCGAGCGCATCATCGATTCACCGTGGGAGAGCTGACATGCGAGCCATCACCGTACGGGACCGCGCCGCGGGCATCGGTGGACTCACCCTGACCGACCTGCCCTACCCGCATGCCGCCGAGAACGACGTCATCGTGCGCGTCCACGCCGCCGGGTTCACCCCGGGGGAACTCGACTGGCCGGCCACCTGGACCGACCGCGCCGGCCGCGACCGCACGCCCAGCGTCCCCGGACACGAACTGTCCGGTGTCGTCGCCGAACTGGGTTTCGGCACCACCGGCCTCACCGTGGGCCAGCGGGTGTTCGGCCTCTCCGACTGGGCCCGCGACGGCGCTCTCGCCGAGTACACGGCGGTGGAGGCCCGCAACCTCGCGCCCCTGCCGGCCGACATCGACCACACGGTGGCCGCGGCACTGCCCGTCTCCGGCCTGACCGCATGGCAGGGCCTGGTCGACCACGCCGGTCTCACCGCGGGCCAGACCATCCTGATCCACGGCGCCGTGGGCGGAGTCGGGTCGCTCGCCGTCCAACTGGCCCGGGAGATGGGCGCTCACGTGATCGGCACCGGCCGGGCCGACGACCGGGACCTCGCGCTGTCCCTCGGCGCGCACGCCTTCCTGGACCTGGACGCCGACTCGGTCGAGTCGGCAGGCGCCGTCGACGTGGTCTTCGACGTCATCGGCGGCGACATCCTCGAACGGTCGACGGCCCTCGTGCGTCCCGGCGGCACGGTCGTCAGCATCGCCGCTCCGCCCACGGTCCGCCCGGACAACGGCCGGGCGGTCTTCTTCGTGGTCGAACCCGATCGCGCACAGCTGGCGAACCTGGCGCGGCGAGTCCGGGACGGACGCCTGACGCCCGTGGTCGGCGCGGTACGCCCGCTCGCCGACACGGCCGCAGCGTTCGCCCGCCGCCAACGCACCCCCGGCAAGACGATCATCCAAATCGTTGACGGGGAGCGTCCATGACCCGGCTGGAACAACGGCGCTGAAACTTTCCAAAACTCGTCGTAGCCGATGTCGATCACTTCTGAGTCAGATCGTCCAGGTAGCGGGTCATGCCTAGGAAAAACGCCATGCCAAGGCTTTCGAAAGTTTCCGAAACATGTATTGCACCTTCCGTAGGTGGGTCCAATACTGGCTGCGCTTCCGTCGGCCTCGTCCAGGAGGACGAGCGCACCCAGGAGGGCACAGTCGCATGCGAACCCCACATCCGCTGAAGCGTTCCCTGCTCACCGGACTGGCCGTGGCCGCGACGGTCGTGGCGAGCACCATGACCGTCACCGCCGCACCGGCGCAGGCCGCCACGTGCAACGGGTACGTCGGACTCACCTTCGACGACGGCCCGTCCAACAGCCACACCCCGAGCCTGCTCAACGCGCTCAGGCAGAACGGCCTGCGGGCGACGCTGTTCAACGAGGGCCAGTACGCCGCCGCCTACCCGGCCCAGGTCCGGGCCGAGGTCAACGCCGGCATGTGGGTCGGCAACCACAGCTACACCCACCCGCACCTGACGCAGGAGACCGCTGCCCAGATCGACTCGGAGATCTCCCGCACCCAGCAAGCCATCGGCGCCGCGGGCGGCGGCACGCCGAAGCTGTTCCGGCCACCCTACGGTGAGACGAACTCGACGCTGCGGTCGATCGAGGCGAGGTACGGCCTCACCGAGATCATCTGGGACATCGACTCGCAGGACTGGAACGGCGCCAGCGTGGACGCCATCGTGCAGGCCAACGGCCGGCTGACCAACGGCCAGATCATCCTCATGCACGAGTGGCCCGCCAACACGCTCGCGGCGATTCCGCGTATCGCGCAGGTGTTGGCGAGCCACAACCTGTGCGCCGGCAAGATTTCCCCGCAGACCGGCCGGGCCGTGGCCCCGAACTGACCGCGATCTCCGCACGCCGCCGCCGGCAGCGCGGATGGACGGCGGCTGCCCGGCCGCACGGTCAGGAGCGTTCCAGCAGTCGCGCGAACGCCTGGAGGTAGCGCGAGTCGCCGTCGGCCGCGCGCCGCACCCAGTACTCGGCGCCCCACAACAGGTACGCGCTCAGCGTGCTCGCCGTGTCGCCGGTCCAGCCGAGGAAGCGGTTGTAGTTCTCGATGATCCGCTCCGGCGGGCAGCTGTACATCTCCCGTTGGTTCGGGTTCGGCGGATCGGTCACCGTCTCCCAGGGCTCGGCCTGGCCCTCGGACACCATCACCTGGCGGCCGGGGACGGTGGCCCAGTCCATGAGGCGTCGGCGTAGCGGCTGGTGCCAGGGGCGGGCCGCGCCGTCGAGGTAGAGGGTGTGCTGGCCGAGGCCGACCAGAGCGTGCCGCGGGTAGTAGTCGATTCCCACGATGTCGGCCAGTTGCCGGGCGACCACCAGCGAATCGCCCTGGTCCCTGGTGCGCCACCACTGCTGCACGCGCACCGGCAGCGAGGTGGGCAGGAAACCGTTGAGCATCACCGGACGGGTCGGGTCGGCAGCGCGCACCGCGTCCACCTCCGCGCGCACGAACGACGTCGACAACCGCCACGAGTGCTCCATGCCCAGGGGGTCGACCGCGTCGTGCTCCACCTGCCAGGCCACGATCGAGGACCGGTCGCGATACCGCTCGACGATCCTGGTGAGGAACGCCGTCGCGGCCGACACCAGCGCCGGGTGGGTGTCCGGTCCGACAAGCGTGCCCTCGGGCAGCGGAACCCGGCGATGGTGGGGCGGCACGAAGAACTCGGGGTAGCCGAACGTCTTGACCGCGCCGACGCAGACGATGATCCGTTTGCCGGCGCGTTCGCAGGCGTCGATCTGCCGGTCGAGTTCGTCGGGCCGGAACGCGCCCGGCGACGGTTCGACACGGTCCCAGTAGGCGCCGAGCCGAATCAGCGAGAACGGATAGTCGAGCAGGGTGGACAGAGTGGACGACGCCGGCAGACCGAGGCTTTCCACTTGGCGGGGACGGAAACTGATCCCCAGCTCCGTCGACCCGCGCGGCCGTACTGGCACTCGCCGCCAGCGCTCGCTCAACGGTCGTGCCGCCCGGGCCAACCGCATCTCGCTGGCGATCGGGAGCAGCGCGGCGGCCTCGGTGCCGCCGCGACCCGCACGATCCTATTCATCAGCTACCTCCGTTGTCGGGGAAAGTGGGTGGACGGCGACCATGGCGGCGAGTTCGGCGGCCGCCAGGTCGGCGGCGTCCGGGCGGGCGATCGCGGCCGACGCGGCACGCATCGACGCCAGTGCTCGCGGGTCGGCGCGCAGCGCGGCCACCTGCCGGACGAGCGCCCGGACTCCCGACGCGTGCCGCCCGGCGCCCGCGGCGGTGACGAACTCGGTGTTGCCGCGTTCCTGTCCGGGCACGTGCACGGTGAGCAGCAGGGGCACCCCGCAGCAGGTCGCCTCGGCGATCAGGCCCGGGCCCGCCTTGCCGACCACCAGGTCGGCGCAGCGCAGCCAGTCGGCCATGTCGGAGACGTAACCGCGCACCACCAGCCGTCCGCCGCTGCGGGCGGCGACTCCGGCCAGCGTGCGCCGCAGCCGGGCGTTCCGGCCGCACAACGCGACCACCTGCACGTCCTCGACGCGGCGCAGCAGCGCCCTGGCCCGGCGGGCGATGCCGCCGGCTCCTTCACCGCCGCCGGTGACCACGACGACGAAGCCGGAGACGTCCAGGCCCCGCTCGCCGCGCAGCCGGGCGCGCTCGGCGGGCGTCGCCGGGCCCGCACGGAAGGCCGTGGACACCGGCGTCCCGACACGCAGGCAACGCCGCGGCCCGAACCCCTCGACCCCGCCCGTCAACCACGCCGTGTGCACGCTGCCCAGGTCGGTGATCACGGTCATCACCGGCAGTCCGGGCGCCGCTCGTGTCGCGGCGGACGTCGTCAGTGGATGGCAGCACAGCACCGCGGCCGGCCGGTGGGCCGCGACCGCCGCCGCGAGCGCACGCTCGACCGGACGCAATGCGCTGCGCCCCAGCAGCGCCATGGCCGCGGCGGAATCGGAGGCGTGGTAGGCCACCGCCCACAGCCACGGTGCCCAACGGATCACCGGTGCGTAGGCCGCGGCCAGCAACCGCGGCATCGCCCCGGCCGTCGGACCGCCGAGCGGATCGCACCAGACCGCGGTGAACCGTCCCGGAAAGCCGCGGTCCAGCGCCTCGACCACCGCGCCGGCCGCGGCGCGATGCCCGCCGCCGGTGTCGGCGGTCAGCACGAGCACCGGCAGTGGCGCGTGCGGCGTGGCCGGGGATGCGATCGCCGGATCGAGCGTGGTCACCTCGTCAAGCCGTCGCACCGGGAGCGCCGCCGAGATCGACGGAACCGACACGCAGGTCCCCTTTCTGTCGTGGATCAGCCTGAGGCTGGTTGGTGGGCCGCGCGTCTTGCGGGAGGCGCGTTTCGGGACTGCGCCCGCCGACGTAGCCGGTGCGGCTCAGCGGTGGTTCTCACGGTGGTCGAAGAGGACGGTCCCGCCCAGCAGCAACACCACGCACAGCACGACGACCACCACGGCGGCCACCGCGGCCGAGCCGGGCACGGCCTGCCGGTAGGCGGGGGTGCCGGCGTAGAAGGCGGCGCGGGCGAGGGTGACGGCGTAGCGCAGCGGCATGCCCGCGGCGATCACGTCGAGGTAGCGGGGCAGCCCACGAACCGGCAGCAGGACGCCCGCCAACACGTACTGCGGGATGATCAGGAACTGGAACACCTGCATCGCCGAGCGCTGGTTGGGCAGCAGGGCCACGGTCGCCAGCCCGAACCCACCGCCGAGCAGACAGCAGGCCAGCGTCACCGGGAGCAGCCGGGCCGCCTGGCCGAAGGTGGGCCGCACCCCGATCGCGATCGCGCACCCGGTGACCGCGACGGCCTGGGTGAGCGCCACCAGCGTCTCGCCGAGGATCTTCCCGGCGATCGGCGCGATCCGCCGCACCGGGGCGAGGAACAGCACCCGGGCGAAGTCGGTGTCCCGATCCTCGACCAGCGAGATCATCCCGGCCGCCGTGGACTGGAACAGCGTCGCGGCGAGCACACCGGTGAACGCGACGCTGACCGCGTCCAGGCCGCTGGCCGTGGCCAGGACCGAGTGCAGTGCACTGCCCAGACCGACGATCAGCAGGACCGGGAACGCCAGGTTGACCGCGAGCCGTGGCCGGTCCCGAAGCAGTTTGAGCAGGTCCCGCTGGGCCACGGCGAGCACGGTGGACATCGTGCCGCGGGCCGGGACGGACACGCCGACGGCGGTCACCCGCCCGCCCCGTCCAACAGCGCGAGGTAGGCCTCTTCCAGGCTGGGGCGGACCAGTTCGATGCGGCACAGGTCGATGTCGAGACCGACCACGACATCCTGGACGCCGCGACCGTCCAAGGGCACCAGGACCGGCCCGTCACCCCGGGCCGGCAACCCGCGTCGGGCCAGCTCGCGGCGCAGGGCCGGGCGGTCGGCGGCGTCCAACAGCAGTCGTTCGGGACCGGAAGCGGCGATGATCTGGGCCGGGCTCGCCCGCGCGACCACCCGCCCGCCGGTCAGCACGCACACCAGGTCCGCGCCCTCTGCCTCGGCCAGGTAGTGGGTGGTGAGCATGATCGTGATGCCGTGGTCACGCCGGATCCGTGCGAGGTGGGCCCACAGGCTCTGCCGGGCCTGCGGGTCCAGGCCGGTGGTCGGCTCGTCGAGGAACAGGACCTGCGGGTGGTGCAGCAATGCCCGGCTGATCTCCAGTTTGCGGCGGGTGCCACCGGACAGGGTGCGCACCGGCCGGTGCAGGCTCTCCCCCAGCCCGAGCACCGCCGCCAGTTCGTCCACGCGTGCCCGGTAGCCGCGCGGCATCCCGCGGTAGTGCGGACGCCACCCGGCCATGCCGTAGAGCACAGCGTGCAACCGTAGGTTCTCCTCCGCGGTCAGGTTCACGTCCAGCGACGGTTGCTGGAACACCACGCCGATCGCCTGGCGCACCCGCGGCCGCTCGGCCAGCACGTCCCAGCCAGCGACCCGCGCCCGTCCCCCGCTCGGTGCCAGAGTGGTGGTCAGGATCGACACGGTGCTGGTCTTCCCGGCGCCGTTGGGACCGAGCAGGCAGAACAGCTGTCCCCGCTCGACATCGAAGGACACCCCGTCCACGGCGTTCGTCGCGGCGCGCCGGTAGCGCTTCACCAGTCCGCTGACCTCGATCACCGTCATGCCGGGTCGCCCACGGCTCCCCGCAGGCGCCGGTAGCGCTGTCGAGGGCGGCCGGCCCTGGCGAGCAGACTCAGCCCGGCCAGCACCGGGCGCACCAGCACGCGGGGAACGTAGGGGGCGGCGACCTCGGCCTGGAACTCGCGCATGAACAGCACCAGGTCCAACAGGCGCGGCAACCGCCTGCCCTCGGCGTGCTGGGCGCCCGCCATCGCGGCCGCGACCTCCAGCAGGGTTCGCATGCCCAGTGCCGGCCGGGTGTGCACCAGCACCCGCGTCGCGTCAGGGCCGGGATTGGCGAAGCTGTGCACGGTTCCGGGCGGCACCGACACGGTCGCCCCGGCCTCGGCGCGGATGCGCTGCCGTCCGACCCGCATGCGCAGTTCACCGGCCAGTACGGTGAACCGCTCCTCCTGCCGGGGGTGGGCGTGACTGGCCGGCACCCGCCCGCCAGGGTCCAACACCAACTCCCACACCAACGTCTGTTGCCCGTCGTCGGGATCGGTGAGGATCACGATCCGCTCGCCGCTGATCGGGTTGTGGATCGTCCTGCCCACCCGATCCGGGGGCGGTGATGGGGTCATGCCCGGCTCCTTCGCGTGGACCGTCGTCGTGCGCGCAGCCAGCGTGCTCGGGTCGGCCGGGGCCTGTCGTCGGCCGGCAGGCGGCGCTGCGCGGTACGTGCGCGGTCGTATCGCGGCACAGTGGATCGAGCACGCCGCCGCGTCGCTACGCCCGTGGACGTACGCGATCGAGATGGTCAGCGGGACATGCGGGCTTCGATGCCGTCCAGGAGGAAGTTCAGGCCGGTGTGGAAGGTCTGGTCCGCGTCCAGATGGGCGGCGTCGCGGATGACCGTCGCCAACGCGGGGAATTCGCCGGTCGCGAAGGTTCGCTCCAGATAGGGGCCGAAGGTTTTCTGCCACTGTCGTTTGTCCAGGCCGGTGGCTCGCTCGGCTCGCCGTTCGGCGATCTCCCGGCGTACCGCGCCGATCACGTACGCGTCGACCGCTTCCACCACCGGCATGACGATGTCCACGTCGACGCCGTTCATCGCGGCGAGCACCGCCTCTCCCCTGGCCAGCGCGTGCGGCCCCAACTGCGGTCGCCCGCCGATCAGGTCGGCCAGCCATTCGTGCCGGTGAACGGCGTGCCGGGTGGTTTCGGCAAGGGAGCGCAGCACCTGCCGCCACGTCGTCCCGGTGGGACGGATCTCGCCGTAGACCGCGTCGACCATCAGGTCGAGCAGTTCCTGTTTGGTGGCCATGTAGCCGTACAGACGCCGGGGCCCGACGTCCAGTGCGGCCGCGACCTTGCGCAGCGACACCGCCTCCAGGTCGTCCGCGTCGGCCAGTCGGATCGCCGTTCGGACGATGCGCTCCCGGCTCAACGGAACGGGCACCGGTCGGTCCGGCGGCTCCGGCCTCTCCCACACCAGCATGCCGTGACGATACAGGGTGTCGCGGGGATACAGTGTGTCGCGACAACACAGTGTGTCGAAGGGGGAACGATGACCATCGCCATCGTCGGAGCCGGGCCGGGCGGGTTGGCGCTCGCTCGGGTGTTGCACGTGAACGGCATCGACGCCGTCGTGTACGAGCGCGACCGGTCACGCGGCGCTCGCGGCCAGGGCGGCATGCTCGACATCCACTCCGGACAGCGGGCGCTGCGCGAGGCCGGTCTGATCGACCGGTTCTACGCGATCGCCCGAGGTGAAGGCCAGGACATGCGGCTGCT